>NZ_SELU01000014.1:0-83945 GCF_006861605.1 Pseudanabaena sp. UWO310
CAAGTGCCATCATGGAGAACAAACAAGAGAGTGAAATCAGTGTTATTCAACAACTGCTATCACAACTTAAGTTGGAAAACCATGTATTTACGATGGATGCTTTACATTGTCAAAAAAAGACAGTAGCAGCAATTGTCGAGAGCAAAAACGACTACATCATTAAGGTAAAAAAAAATCAACCAAAACTCCAAGCCGCAATTCAATCCCAGACAGACCATGCAACTCCTCTGCAAGTCAAGATGGAGCATGATTTATCGAAAGGACGTACAGTCCAAAGATTGGTGGAGGTATTTTCCCCACCAGCAACCCTTGACCCAAGTTGGGAAAATGTCCAATCGGTGATACGAGTTACTCGTTCTGGAGAACGTGATGGCAATGTATTCAGTACTTTGAGTTACTATCTCAGTTCTTTGAGTCCAACATCTGAACGGATTGCCAAAGCGATTCGAGGGCATTGGCATATTGAAAATCGCCTACATTGGGTCAAAGATGTCATTTTTAACGAGGACAAGAGTCTTCAAAGGGCTGGGAATGCACCAATTAATCTATCAATTATCAAGACTTGGGTACTATCTATATTTAGAATGCATGGGTTTGAGTCGATAAAGTCTGCTATCGACCAAATATCTCACAATATACCTGCCATGTCATCTTTACTCTTTTAATCTCTCTATTACCCATTCTTGAAACAGCCCTGCCTTTTTTAAGGGGGGCTGGGGGGGATCTAGTGAATTCTTAAATGGTTTCTGAGAGGAAATAGCTATAAATGGGAAGTTACATCGGGAATGAAGTTCTGTAAATAGAGGGGAGGACGCACATAGGTCATTTTATTCTGCAAAGGTGGGAGATCGAAAGGCTTAGGCAAAACATCCTCGTAAGGAATTTTCGCCAATAGATGATTGATACAGTTGAGTCTTGCCCGTCGCTTGTCATCGCCATCGATTACATACCAAGGCGATAGCTGAGTGTCTGTAGCATTAAACATATCATCCTTGGCTTTAGAATATTCTACCCAACGCGATCGCGCCTCTAAATCCATCGGGCTGAACTTCCATCGCTTGCGAGGATCCTTAATCCGATCTTGAAATCGAGCCTCCTGTTCGGTATCGTTCACTGAAAACCAATATTTAATTAAAATAATGCCCGATCGCTGAATCATGTTTTCAAACTCAGGACAGGAACGCAGAAACTCCACATATTCTTCGTGGGTACAATATCCCATGACATGCTCGACCCCTGCACGGTTATACCAACTGCGATCGAACAGCACCATTTCACCCGCCGCAGGTAATTCCGCCGTATAGCGCTGGAAATACCATTGCGTACGTTCTTGGTCGGAAGGTTTACCCAGAGCCACAATTCGGCAGATCCGTGGGTTGAGAGACTGGGTAATGCTTTTAATCGCACCACCCTTGCCAGCCGCATCTCTTCCCTCAAAGAGCACAACTACCTTCAAGCCCTCATGCTTCACCCATTCCTGTAGCTTGACGAGTTCTATCTGTAGGTGTTTTAGTTCCTTTTCGTAAATCTTTTTGGACAGCTTGGGCAACTCTAATAATTTAGACGGGATCGGATTATTTGTAGCTACCTCCGAATTGCCTAAATCTAATAAACTCTCTTCTCGCTTTGGCTCAGATTTCGCAGACTTGTCGCCATGATGCTTCTTAGATTTCGACATATGCTTATGCTCCTTGTTATACCAATTCACGAAAGCGTGATCGCACTTTGCGAACTAAAAACTAAACCTAGTAAGGGTTTTCAAGTTAAGAAATGGCTATGCCATTTCTTAACTTGGCATTAGAAATAGCTCTTAGAAAAAAATTAACGCCCAATACCAATATACTGATATCCCAAGGCTTTGAGAGCTTTTCCATCAAGGAAATTGCGGGCATCGACAATCACAGGATGGTGCATGAGTCTTAGCATCTTGGCATAATCGATCGCTAAAAACTCCTGCCAATCCGTTACTAGGACTACCGCATCACAGCCATCGGCTAAACGCTCTAAATCCGTTTCCACAATGACATTGGAAAAACCCTGCCGCAATCCCGATTGTGAAACGAGGGGATCGTAAGCTTTTACTCTTGCGCCTAAACGACTGAGTTGATCGATTAAGGTCAGGGCAGGAGCATCGCGCATATCGTCCGTATCGGGTTTAAAGGTCATTCCCAATAAGCCAATGGTTTTTCCCTTTAATATCTTCAGCGCTTGCTGTAATTTCTCAACTACCAGAATGCGCTGTAACTCATTCACCCGCACACAGGCCTTGAGGATTTCCGTAGAATATCCGTAGTCTTCCGCCGTATATATCAGCGCCGATACATCTTTACCAAAGCAAGAGCCTCCCCAGCCGATGCCAGCTTGTAAGAATTTCGAGCCAATCCGCGAGTCCAACCCGATCCCGCGAGCCACTTCTTTGACATCTGCGCCGACGCGATCGCAAATATTGGCGATCTCATTGACAAAGCTGATCTTGGTTGCCAAAAATGCGTTGGCGGCATACTTGATCATCTCGGCGGAGTTCAAATCGGTCACGACTACGGGCACTGGCGCAAGGGTTTTGTCTTCCGCAAAAGAGCGATCGATAATTGGCGTATAGAGTTCTTGCATTAGTTTGAGTGCGCGATCGCTATCACTACCAACCACAATGCGATCGGGATTAAACGTATCGTAAACCGCGACCCCTTCACGGAGAAATTCGGGATTGCTGACCACATCAAATTGAATTTGATCGTTACTTTGACCAGCCATGCCATCAAGGACGATCATCTTCACCCAATCCCCAGAACCAATGGGAACGGTGGATTTATTGACAATGACACGATATCCATCCGTCAGGCTTTCGCCGATGCTCCGAGCTACGGCCTCTACATAGCGCATATCACTGCGTCCATCGGCAAGTGAAGGTGTGCCCACAGCAATGAATAGAACTTCTCCATGCTTTACACCTGTGGCGATATCCGTTGTAAATTCAATCTTGCCTTGACGGATTGACTCGGTGAGGATTTCTGGTAGCCCTGGTTCATGAATCGGCGACTGTCCCGATTTCATCAGCTTAACCTTCTCTTCGTTATTGTCAACACAGATCACGTCATGTCCGATGTAGGCAAGACAAGCACCTGTGACTAAGCCGACATAACCCGTTCCAATTACACAAACACGCATACTTTTTTATCCATTTAAATATATCTTAATCCAGCAATTGGAGCTTGAGGAGAAATTCTAGCTCGCTCAATTCGCTAGGCGATCGCGAAAATAGGCGATCGTTTTTGACAGCCCTTCTTCCAAGGGGACAGTTGGTTCCCAGCCTAAGTGGAACTTGGCCCGCGAGATATCGGGTTGACGACGTTGAGGATCGTCTTGGGGTAAAGGTTTAAACACTAAGGCTGCTGTCGGATCGATCATCCGTTGAATTGTCTGCGCTAGTTGTAGAATCGTATATTCACCAGGATTACCCAAATTCACGGGACCAATATATTTGCCATTCATCAAGCGCATCAATCCTTCGACGAGATCCGATACGTAGCAGAAACTGCGAGTTTGGGAGCCATCTCCATAAATAGTGAGCGGGATTCCCTTAAGGGCTTGAACGATGAAATTACTAACGACACGCCCATCATTTTCGAGCATTCTCGCGCCATGGGTGTTAAAAATCCTCGCTACCCGAATTTCTACCCCAAATTGGCGATGGTAATCAAATGCTAGTGTCTCGGAAATCCGTTTGCCTTCGTCATAGCAGCTACGAATCCCTGTACAGTTGACATTGCCCCAATAGTCTTCAGTCTGAGGATGGATGAGCGGATCGCCGTAAACCTCAGAAGTTGAAGCGAGCAAAAGTCTGGCTCTACATTGTTTTGCTAATTCCAACATATGGAGAGTTCCTAGGAAGTTGGTTTTAGCAGTTTGAATCGGATCGGATTGATAATGAACGGGTGAGGCTGGGCAAGCTAGATGATAGATCTGATCGATATTTTCGATATTTTCGATCGCAATAGAATTGATAATGTCATGTTCTATAAATTGGAAGTTGGGATGATCGAGCCACTGTTCGTTATTCGATTTTCTGCCCGTATAGAGGTTATCTATACATATAACTGCATGACCAGAGGTCATTAAGCGATCGACTAGGTGTGATCCAATGAAGCCTGCACCGCCAGTAACGAGGATTTTCATGAATTTCTTTTTGCAAAAATGATTGATGACTTGATAAGTAATACCAAGTTAAGAAATGGCGTAGCCATTTCTTAACTCGAAAACCCTTACTAGATTTAGTTTTTAATTCACAAAAGTGTGACAACACTTTCGTGAATTGGTATAAGTGGGCTTAATTAAATATAAAACCCTAAAAGCTGCGGTGCACGCGCCGCGTGCGCCGCAGCTTTTAGATTTGGATTTTAATTATGCTGAGGTGCTTAACAATATTTCGCCAGATATTATTTAGCCAGATATTATTTAGCTAGATATTAAAAAGCCGTGGCGCACGCGTAGCGTGCGCCACGGCTTTTAGGGTTTTATATTTAATTGTGCTTACTTAACTTATTTTCTAAACACATTATTGATGAGAGAGTAGGGATTGATAATATTCCCCAAAAATCTAGTGGTCGAGTTCAGTAAGCTAGAGCCAAAGGATGGACGCACGACGATGACATCGCGATCGCGTAATCCAGGATTAGATTCCTCACTCATTGGTAAATTGAGATCGGCAACCAGATCCCGACGCATAATCGTGCCATCGGGATTGACGCGATAAAGCTCGACCGCCCGCCAGTCTGCGTCATTGGTGAGCCCGCCTGCATAGGAGATCGCTTCTGTAAACGAACTGTTGGGTCTGAGTTGCAAAGCTCCAGGACGCACGGCTTCTCCTACGACCTGTACGGTAATCGTTGTCGGCGAAAATGTTGCCTTAGCAACCTGTAGATATTCAGAGGGGTTCGTTTTCGCTAACCTTGGAACGGTGATCAGATCGCCATCGGTGAGGGTAATATCCTGACTGAGATCGGCTTTCGTAATTAGGTCTAGTAAGTTTGCTTTAACAATGGTGCGCTGTCCCTTATCATTCAGTCTTGAAATTTGGACGTTGCGAATATCGGCGATTTCCGTTACGCCATTGGCGGCTTGTAACGCGCGACTGAGGGTAACTGGTCCACCACCTGAGGCAGTTCCCGCCGAGGTCGAGGCTCCCGTAAGCCCTGTGGAAAGTACCCCATTCCTTGAGTAGACTAAGGTTTGCGGGCCGACTCGATTCACCTCACCCACGATCGCTACTTGAATGGTGAAGGTGTCAGGAGAAAAGGTGGAATTGCCAACCAGTCTGGTCTGTGATGCACCTGCCTCAGCTAGAGGTGGCACGAGGATCGAATCACCATCAAGAATGCGAACATCTTGGCTAATATCTCCCTTTTCCAATAAATCTTGGAGGTTGATCTTGATAATGCGCCGACCTGCAATGCCATCACGACGAGAAATTTGAATATTGCTAATATCGGCTCTTGAGGTGATTCCTGCGGCGGATTCGAGCGCTCTGGTTAGAGTTGCCGCACTAGCCCCCGTGGATGCAGTGCCAGCATAATTCAAAAATCTTGGGCCAGGGCGATTTACCTCTCCTACGACGGCAATATTGAGGGGGCGAGGCGTGAGCAAGGATATATTAACGATATTGCGGACGAGGAAGGGGTCGAGCTTTGTGCGGAGTAACGTAGTGGCTTCATCGAGTCCCAATCCCTCTAATTTAATGGCTCCAATTAAAGAAATATTAATAGTTCCATCGGGAGCGATCGTTTGGGTTCCCGATAGTTCGGGGACATTAAAAACATCGATCTTAATGTTATCTCCCGCGCCTAGGGTGTAGCGAAAGGAATCCTGAGATTCGCCCACGTTTAATTTGGGGGTAGCCAGATTAAACTGAGCCGATGGCTTGAGATTAGAAGTAGGAGGCTGGGGTGATGTTGACGGAGTTTGGTTTGTGGTTGTTTGCGCCCAAATCGGTAAAGGAGTACAAGCTATGACTGTAAATAGAATTAATTTGCCAAATTGAGATATATGCATAAAAGTACTCCTTAATCCAACCATCTCATCCTTAGAAAATGAACATCTGCCATAATAGGCTGACCCTTGTACAATATTAGAGGCAGTTTTTGCAAGATTTGGCTGTCATTGTATCAGTACAACTCGTAATTTATCTCAGTAATTTTCTCAGTAATTTCCCCGAAATATAATGCGATCGCCTCAGGTTATTTATATAGATGCAGTAGGTACTTTGTTTGGGGTGGATGGTAGTGTGGGTGAGCAGTATGCACAGGTTGCGGCGAATTTTGATGTTAAGCTCGACCCTACATTAATTAATCGTGCATTTTATCAAAGTTTTCAAGCGGCTCCAAGGATGGCTTTTCCCCATTTGCAGGGGGCTGATATTGCTGAGGCTGAATATGTATGGTGGCGATCGCTTGCGGAGCAGACCTTTAGGCAAACAGGGGATTTTGCGAAGTTTTCCGATTTTGATGCTTTCTTTCAGAGTCTCTATGCATACTTTGCTACGGCTGCGCCTTGGTTTGTTTATGAAGAGGTCTTCCTCGCCTTGGATTTTTGGCAGCAGCAAGGGATCTCCCTCGGCTTACTATCCAATTTTGACAGTCGTCTCTATTCCGTAATATCAGAGTTAGGATTAGCAGATTACTTTCATTCCATCACAATATCGACGGAGGTTGGTGCTGCCAAGCCCGATCCCTTGATCTTCCAGAGCGCCCTTGCCAAACATCACCTAGAGCGATCGCCTGATTTGGCTTGGCATATTGGCGATAGTTTCAGTGAAGATTATCAAGGAGCGACATCGGTAGGAATGAATGCTTTTTGGCTAAATCGCGATCGCTCTATTGCTAACGCTCCCCATTCTAACGATCCTCAAAAGCAAGCAGCCCGCAGTATTAATCAGTTAACTGATTTACTGAGTTAACCCCATATAAGCAAAAAAGCAAAGCATCTCTCTACCTAATTACAATCCAGATAGACCTGCGCCGCAGGTCTTACCCACTGCTCTCTCTTATTTCTACTAATATTTCTCTACTAACAATGTTTACAGGACTCGTACAAACCATCGGTATCATCGAACATCGCGATCGCGATCGCTTGGCGATCTATTGTCCCGATCTCGTCGGTAAAATTGCGATCGGTGATAGCGTCGCGGTGAATGGGGTCTGTCTGACGGCAACTCAAGTTTCTGCTACCAATTTTGTTGCCGATGTTTCGCCCGAAACTCTCGGTCGCACTAACTTTGGCGATCGCCGTTTGAAATATGTAAACCTCGAAACCGCTTTAGCAGTGGGCGATAAAATTGGCGGGCATTTTGTATCGGGACATATTGATGGTATGGGGAAACTAAGCGATCGCATCCTCGTCGGTAATTCATGGGAACTCAGCTTTGAAGCAATTCCCGAAGTCGCTCGCTACATTGTATTTAAAGGCAGTATTGCGATTAACGGAATTAGTCTTACCGTCTCCTATTGCAATGAATCAGGTACGAATTTTCGTGTTGCTGTCATTCCCCATACCTATGAAAACACTACTTTAAAGGATTTAGATATCGGTAGTTGGGTGCATTTAGAAGGCGATCTACTGGGTAAATATGTCGAAAAATTTCTGAAAGTAGCCAATAATTCCGCTTTGCCCCAGACCAGATCGGTAATTACTCCAGAGTTTTTGCTAGAACATGGATGGGGATAAATATCTCAAAGTGAGTTCGGGATAATTTGAAATGGGTTTTGAGAAAGGGTTTGCTACGCAAACCCTTTCTCAAAACCCCAAAGTAAAAGCCTTGCGTAGCAAGGCTTTTACTTTGGGGCTTTTAATATTTGCCAGCTTAACCCGAACTTTAACCCGAACTGACGTTAGAGCTACATTCACTTGATTTAGGACAAATCAAACCGCAAGAGTTGGTTGGCGGCGCTTCGCGCCGCCAACCAACTCTTGCGGTTTATGTCTACACTTAGCGACAGCTATAAATTTAATAAATCCTTAGTGATTATTGAGGCTCATGCAAAATCAAATTTCCGATGATGCTGATTTGCGCGATCGCTTTGTTCCAATAGTTGATACCCAGATTGAAGGTCGCAAAATTTATGACTACGCCTTAGAAGGCTTACGAGGACTGGCAGCGCTCTGGGTTGCTTACTCGCATATATTTTTCTACGAATTTAAGCTCGATCCTGCTTACCATCCCACCTTTTCCTTTGGCTCCCTTTTTAATGCAGCTCATGGTGGGATTTTAATCTTCTTTGCCTTATCTGGGTATGTAATTGGACTCACCAATCAACTACCCTTTACCAAATCCAATGCCATTCGGTATTTATTAAGAAGATTTATTCGCCTATATCCTATCTATATAATTGCGATTATTTTAGGCGTACTGTCTTCTCCCACGGACTCATGGAAAACGATCGTGGGCAATTTGTTTTTCTTGCAAGGTGGCGTATCGGCATTGTTATCTGGCAATGGAGTGCTGTGGACTTTACATTATGAAATCGTTTACTACATAGTCTTTCTCGCTATTTGGTATTTTCGTCCCCAAGTTATGCCGTTAATGCTTGGCTCTCTAGTGGTGGCGATCGTCTCTCCTTGGATTCCTTGGTTCCCATCCATTATTTCGGGTTATGCCGTAGGCTGGATATTTTGGCTATTTGGATTATGGCTGGCTTGGAAAAAGCCAAGTTCTGGATCTTTGGCGAAATTGCCAGTTGTCTCCTATATCCTGCTCTTTATCGCTACAGACAAGCTAACCATTGGTAAAACCTTACTCGCTAACCTTGGGTTTACAGGAATTGCCCTACCAGAAATTAGTATCACCGACTTTGTTTACTTTCCTCTATGCGTTTTGCTGTTTGCCGCCCTCACCAAACGCCAAATTCCTCATTTACGTCTGCTTGGTGCGATCGCGATCGCTTTGCCCCTATTTCAAACCAGCTATCTTTTGGCAACCAAACAACTTTTTAACGCTGAGGGTTGGGTAATTGCCGCAGTGCAAATGTTCTTGGGCTTTGGGCTTTGGGGCTGGACAATGAGTCCCGATATATTTTCCAAGCTGACGTTTTTTGGCAGTATCTCCTACGGTATATACGTCTTGCATATGCCGATGCTGAATTTTATGCATAGATTTCCCGCTGTGAGTGGCTCCCCCAGCAGTTTTATAATTCGCCTACTGATTTGGCTGGCGCTAACTCTTGGTATTGCTTATCTGTTGGAACTCAAAATGCAACCTCAGATCAAGCGATGGTTTCAAAAAAATGTCCTCGATCGCATCTAATACCAATTCCCAAAATGGCAACGCCATTTTGGGAATCTCAAAACCTTACGGGGTTTATTTTTTAATTCACTGAAGTGTTGGCTCACTTTAGTGAATGGGTATAATACCAAATCACAAAATAGCTACGCCATTTTGTGATTTTAAAACCCTTACTAGGTTTGTTTTTCAATTCCCAAAAGTGTAGCCACACTTTTGGGAATTGGTATAAGTAGCTAGGCGCAATTAAATATAAAACCTAAAAGCCTGTGGCGCACGCGCAGCGTGCACTAAAGGCTTTGATTCTGGGTTTTAATTATGTCCAGCTACATAGGGTGATTGCCATAACTTTATTTTATTTGCGTTCCTTAAAATGAAATAATGCTTTCTGTAAACTTCTTTACAATTGCTTAATACTCTTAGGAATACTTTTACAGAGATCATGGAACGTACTTTTTTGGCAGTTAAGCCCGATGGCGTGCAACGTCACCTAGTCGGAGAAATTATTCGTCGTTATGAAACTAAAGGCTTCAAGCTCGTCGGACTGAAATTGTTGCAACCCACCCGCGAATTAGCCGAAAGCCACTATGCAGTACATAAAGAAAGACCATTTTTTGTAGGGCTGGTTGACTTTATTACCTCAGGGCCTGTTGTGGCAATGGTATGGGAAGGGGATGGCGTAGTGGCTTCAGCACGCAAAATTATTGGAGCGACCAATCCTCTAACCGCTGAGCCAGGAACAGTTCGTGGTGATTTTGGTGTAAATATTGGACGCAATATCATTCACGGTTCTGATGCGATCGAGACTGCTCAAACGGAGATTGCGCTGTGGTTTAAGCCCGAAGAGCTGGTGGAGTGGAAACCTAGCCTAACTGCTTGGATTTACGAATAAGTAACAAGTAAGTAGCTGGGCATAATTAAAACCCAGAATCAAAACCTGTAGCGCACGCGCAGCGTGCGCTACAGGTTTTTGAGTTTTATATTTAATTGCGCCAGTTACTTATCGCTGTCGCCACTTGCGTCAGGACAAATTGCGTCAGGACAAAATCAAAAGCCAAGAGGGGAAGGGCTACGCGTTGCACAGCTCTTCCCCTCTTGGCTTTTATATACTTGCTATACTTGTCAATGTTAATGACGCTGATGTTATGGATCGGTTATCCCATCTCTACAAAAAGGATTATTGACAATTCTTAACAATTTGATATATTTGTTAATGTGAACGCAAGTTTGCACTAAATAAATTTTTAACCTAAACACAAAAATGACAACAGCAGTACAGAGACGCGAAAGCGCATCTATCTGGGATCAGTTTTGTAACTGGATTACAAGCACCAACAACCGTCTATACATCGGTTGGTTCGGCGTAATCATGATCCCATGCCTCTTGGCAGCAACCATTTGCTTCGTAATCGCCTTTATCGCAGCACCTCCAGTTGATATTGACGGTATCCGTGAACCAGTAGCAGGTTCCTTGCTATTCGGTAACAACATGATTTCTGGCGCAGTCGTTCCTTCCTCGAACGCGATTGGCCTGCACTTTTACCCCATTTGGGAAGCAGATAGCCTTGATGAATGGCTATACAACGGTGGTCCTTACCAATTGGTAATTTTCCACTTCTTGCTCGGTATTTTCTGCTACATGGGTCGTGAATGGGAATTGTCCTACCGCCTCGGTATGCGTCCTTGGATCGCCGTAGCCTACTCTGCACCAGTAGCCGCCGCAACCGCAGTATTCTTGATCTACCCAATCGGACAAGGATCCTTCTCTGACGGTATGCCTTTGGGTATCTCTGGTACTTTCAACTTCATGATCGTATTCCAAGCAGAGCACAACATCTTGATGCATCCTTTCCACATGTTGGGAGTAGCAGGTGTGTTCGGCGGTTCCTTGTTCAGTGCCATGCACGGTTCCTTGGTAACCTCCAGCTTGATTCGTGAAACCACCGAAAACGAAAGCCAAAACGCTGGTTACAAGTTTGGACAAGAAGAAGAAACCTACAACATCGTTGCCGCTCACGGTTACTTCGGTCGCTTGATTTTCCAATACGCTTCTTTCAACAACAGCCGTTCCTTGCACTTCTTCTTGGCTCTATGGCCAGTAGTTGGCATCTGGTTCACTGCATTGGGCGTAAGCACCATGGCTTTCAACTTGAACGGTTTCAACTTCAACCAATCGATTTCTGACAGCCAAGGTCGTGTCGTACCATCTTGGGCAGATGTAATCAACCGCGCTAACTTGGGTATGGAAGTAATGCACGAGCGCAATGCTCACAACTTCCCTCTCGATTTGGCTGCTGTTGATGTAGCACCTGTTGCTATGGCTGCTCCTGCTATCAACGGTTAATTCCGAGTGATGCTCTAGTCCAAATCTAGATAAATAAAAAAGCTCTCCGAAAGGGGAGCTTTTTTATAGTAGTAGCCAGTTATGTTAGGACAAAAACAAAAACCAGAAGAGTGTTGCGGCGCTTTGCGCCGCAACACTCTTCTGATTTTTATGTCTTAAATCAAAACCCCAAAGATGGGGAGAGGCGCGAAGCGCCTCTCCCCATCTTTGGGGTTTTGATTTGTTCTAATGTGAGTGGCGGTGTTTTATAACACAACTCTCTTTTTTTGCTTTAATTAACCTGACTAGAGTTATACCTAATTTATCTATAAAGACGATATTTTTGTGCGATAATTCAAAAGAGAACGCGTAAATAGCTTTTCCTGTGAGCTTTGTATATGCATATATGGCAAGTTAAAGATCGCATTTTGGACTTGGTTAGTAAATATAAGTCTCAGGTAGATTTTTTTGCGATTCGATTAGAACGATCGCAAGGGGCTGATATTTTTTTACGCAGTGGCAAGGTCGAAACCTTGAGTACAGGGATCTCACTCGGCGGACAGGTGAGGGCTTGTCATCGAGGTGGCTGGGGATTTGCTAGCTTTAACGATCTAGATAGTTTAGAACTAAAAATCAAAGAAGCGATCGCGGCAGCTAAATGGGTAGGTAATGCCGAAACTTTATTAGCAGCCGTAGAGCCTTTACAGGCAAAAGTATCCCTCATTAAAGAAGATCCCCAACAGATTCCCCTGATTGACAAAAAAGATCTTTGCACTCATTACAGCGATATTTTGCGATCGGTTTCCGATCGCGTAGTGAGTACTTCAGTCCGCTATGGGGATTGCACGCAGCAAGTCCTCTTGGTCACCTCAGAGGGGACGACGATCGAGCAAGAATGGGCTGACTGGGAATTAAGAGCTTCGGCGATCGCCAGAAATGGCGATATTGTTCAAACTGGTCGAGAAACCTTTGGTTCCAGACGCGCCTATGGCGATCTGCTAAATTTAGAGCCCCAAGTAATCGGTGCGGCTCAGCGAGCCGTTACAGCCTTGGATCTACCAATGGTACGGGGTAATAGTTACACAGTTGTGATTGACCCGATTTTAGCAGGATTGTTCGTTCACGAGGCTTTTGGGCATCTTTCGGAGGCTGACATGCTCTATGAAAATCCTGACATGTTAGAAACTATGAGCCTTGGTCGAAAATTTGGCTCGCCCGATTTACAGATTTTTGATGGGGCGGACATCGCCGAACATCGTGGTAGCTATCTGTATGACGATGAAGGCGTAGCAGCAACTACAACTCAGTTAATTGCCGATGGTGTATTAGTTGGTAGATTGCATTCGCGAGAAACTGCGGGAAAGTTGGGTGAAAAGGTTACAGGCAATGCTCGCTGTTTGGATTATCACTATCCGCCAATTGTCCGCATGACTAATACTTGGATTGCCAGAGGAAATATTCCTGTTGCTGACTTGTTTAACGACATTCCGATCGGTGTGTATGCCAAAAATTGGCAGGGAGGAATGACCAATGGTGAAATGTTTACCTTTACCGCAGGGGAGGCTTGGATGATTCGCCATGGCAAAATTGCTGAACCCGTAAAAGATGTCACCATCTCAGGCAATGCCTTTGAGACTTTGGCGGATATTGAGGCGATCGGTAACGACTTTATATGGGACGAGTCGGGAGGTTGTGGCAAGGGTGGACAAAGTGGTTTGGCTGTTGGCTGTGGTTCCCCAAGTTTGAGAATTAAGAATGCGATTGTTGGAGGTGAGCACCATGGCTAGAGTAAAAACTGAACTCAGAGAAGTTAATTTTCAGTTGGTGCAGACGATCGCCAATCAGCAGCTAGCAGAAGATCGACTCAACTTACAGTTGACGCGATTAAGGTTGATGTGTGATTTTGTATCAGCTTTGAATGCGGCTCAGACTATTAATGAAATCTATCAAATTGCTCTCAATGGCATTTGTCCTGCTCTCCGAACTTCCCGAGCTGCAATACTTACTAATGACTCTAGGCATTGTCTGCGTTACCGAGAATCCGTGGGGATTAGTCAAGAATATCAGCGGGAAATCGAGAATTTTTTTGAAGGCTTTGATAATCGCGAAGAATTTAAACATCGCACTTTTCCTTACTGTGCCATATTACCTAGCGATCGAACTTTACAAAGGATTTGCCATGATGAAAATATCGGAGCCTTAGCCGTATTTCCCCTAGAGTACGAGCATCGACATTTAGGAGACATAGTTGCTTATTTCGATCTACCAAGACAGTTCACCGAAGAAGAAGTCCAGTTAACCCAAACTATTGTTACTTATATTGCGATCGCTTTAACGCGTAAGCAAGCAGAGCAAGCCCTCAAAAGTAGCCAACAATTCATTCAACGCATCGCCGATACGACTCCTAATATTCTCTATATCTACGATATTGAAGAAAGTCGTAATATTTACTGCAATCAAGCAATTACCCATTTGCTGGGCTATACTCCTTCAGAAATACAAGCAATGGGGGAATCAATGATTTCCAGCATTATTCATCCCGATGACTTACCTAAGGTCAACGAACACTATCAAGATATTCGCGATAACAAAATGGAAGACCTATTTGTTATTGAGTATCGCATGAAAGATATTCATGGCAAATGGAAATGGTTTTACAGTCAAGAAACTATTTTCTTGAATAATGATGATGGTAGTGTGAAGCAAATTATTGGTGCGGCCTCGGATATTACGGAATTAAAAGAAGTAGAAACGAGATTGCAATCATCCCTTGCTGAGAAAGAAGTCCTGTTAAGAGAAGTTCATCATCGAGTTAAAAATAATCTAAGTGTAGTTGATAGTTTGCTATCGATGCAAGCTCGCCATGTCAGCGATGTGGAAGCCCTGAAATCCCTTTCCGATAGTCAGCGACGGATTCATACAATGTCACTCATCCACGAACAGTTATATCAATCTCAGGATGTGGATAAGGTTGATTTTTGTGAATATCTCCAACGGTTAGTTGTGAATCTCTATAGTTCTACAAACTTTAATGCTAGCGATATTGAATTAAAGTTAGATATTAAGCCCACCTTGTTAAATATTGACACGGCAATTTCGATGGGGTTGATTGTGAATGAATTATTAACTAATGCCTTTAAATATGCATTCCCAAATCACAATAAGGGGCTAATTGAAGTAGTTTTATATAATTCTATAGAAGATCATGTTTTGCATTTAATTATTCGTGATAATGGAATTGGGCTTCCGCAGACTGTTGATTTTAAGGCGACAACTTCTCTGGGATTAAGATTAGTGAGGATTTTAACGCAGCAATTGAGGGCAAATCTAGATTTATCCTGTTCTATTGGTACTAGTTTCCATTTTACTTTGCAGACAAGTTGATAGAGACAACCAAAGGCAATAGGCGGCGTGAAGCGCCGCCTATTGCCTTTGGCTTTTGATTTGTCCTAGTTATACCAAGTTATACCAATTTCCAAAAGTGTTGTCACACTTTCGTGAATTGGTATTATCTCTTACGTTGCTATATTTGCTCATCCTGTTACGAAAAAAATCTCAAATAAAAGCTCTCAATCACAAGCTAATTAACGTGAGTTTGGGATAATTTGAAATGGGCTTTGAGAAAGGGTTTGCGTAGCAAACCCTTTCTCAAAGCCCAAAAGTAAAAGCCTTGCTATGCAAGGCTTTTACTTTTGGGATCTTAAAATTTGCTAGCTTAACCCGAACTGACGTTAATTCAAGCATTGCTATAGGATTGTAATTTACGCGCCGAATCGAAACGGGTGGCAGTAATAGGATAATAGATTAAGTATTTGTAAAAAATCAAGAATAAATACCTATGTTATCCGCTTACCGCGACCATGTTGCCGAACGTGCCCAGCAAGGCATTCCCCCTTTACCCTTGAATGCAACGCAAACTTCAGCGCTTTGTGATTTGTTACAAGCTCCCCCTGCTGGCGAAGAGGCATTTTTATTATCGTTGCTACGCGATCGCATTCCCCCTGGAGTTGATCAAGCTGCCTATGTCAAGGCTGGCTGGCTAACGGCGATCGCTAAAGGTGAACATCAATCACCCCTAGTTTCGCCAACCTTGGCCGTGGAACTACTGGGAACGATGGTGGGCGGGTATAACGTCCAGACCTTAATCGAGCTATTAACCAATGATGAGTTGGGAGAGCTTGCCGCCACAGCCTTGAAGAAAACTCTCCTAGTATTTGATGCCTTTAATCAAGTCTTAGAACTATCAAAAACTAATGCTAGAGCGCGATCGGTGATCGAGTCTTGGGCTGCCGCAGAATGGTTTACCAGTCGTCCTGTCCTACCCGAAACCTTGACAGTTACGGTATTTAAAGTAACAGGTGAAATCAATACCGATGACTTTTCTCCCGCCTCTCAGGCTTTTTCCCGCCCTGACATTCCTCTCCATGCATTGAGTATGTTGGAATCGATGATGCCTGAAGGCTTACAAAAGATCGCCGAACTCAAGCAAAAGGGGCATCCCGTTGCCTTTGTGGGTGATGTCGTGGGAACGGGATCTTCGCGCAAATCGGCGATTAACTCGGTGCTATGGCATATTGGCAATGACATTCCCTTTATCCCCAATAAGCGATCGGGGGGTGTAATTTTGGGAAGTACGATCGCTCCGATTTTCTTTAATACTGCTGAAGATGCGGGAGCTTTGCCGATCCAGTGCGATGTCTCAAATTTAGAGATGGGGGATGTAATTACCATCCATACTCGTGAAGGTAAAATTACCAATGCGGCTGGTGAAACCCTCTCTACCTTCAGTCTCGCTCCTGATACGATCGCCGATGAAGTGCGGGCGGGTGGACGAATTCCCCTCCTAATTGGACGCAGTTTGACCGCTAAAACGCGCCATGCGATCGGACTACCCGCAAGTGATATCTTTATTCTTCCTGCTATTCCTGCCGATACTGGCAAAGGCTATACCCTCGCTCAAAAGATAGTGGGCAAAGCTTGCGGTGTTGCGGGTGTGCGCCCCTTCACCTCCTGCGAACCCTTGATGACGACCGTGGGTTCCCAAGATACAACAGGACCGATGACCCGTGATGAGTTGCAGGAACTCGCTTGTTTGGGATTTAGTGCCGATCTCGTGATTCAGAGCTTCTGTCATACGGCCGCCTATCCCAAACCCACCGACATCAAAACCCACAAAGAACTTCCCGATTTCTTTTCCAATCGTGGCGGTGTTGCCCTACGCCCCAATGATGGCATTATCCATTCTTGGTTAAATAGAATGCTCTTGCCCGACACCGTCGGTACTGGTGGCGATTCCCATACCCGTTTCCCCTTGGGCATTTCCTTCCCCGCAGGTTCGGGATTAGTCGCCTTTGCTGCGGCTCTTGGCATTATGCCCCTCGATATGCCCGAATCGGTCTTAGTCCGCTTTACGGGTGAATTGCAAGCTGGTGTTACCCTCCGCGATGTCGTGAATGCGATTCCCTATATTGCGATTCAAAGAGGTTTGCTTACCGTGGAGAAGAAGAACAAAAAGAATGTCTTCGCTGGGCGAATTATGGAAATTGAAGGTTTACCCGATCTAAAAGTCGAACAAGCCTTTGAGTTAACCGATGCCACTGCCGAACGTTCCTGCTCTGGCAGTACGATCGCGCTCAGTACGGAAACAGTTGCCGAATATCTGCGATCGAATATTGCTTTGATGAAGAATATGATCGCCCGTGGCTATAGCGATGCTAAGACTCTCTTGCGCCGTATCGCCAAAATGGAAGAATGGCTTGCTAATCCCTCGCTCATGAAAGCCGAGCCCGATGCCGAATATGCGGAAATTATCGAAATCGATCTCAATGAGATCAAGGAGCCCATTGTTGCCGCACCAAACGATCCAGACAATGTGAAGTTGCTCTCGGAAGTGGCAGGCGATCGCGTGGATGAAGTGTTTATCGGTTCCTGCATGACTAATATCGGGCATTACCGCGCCGCTGCTAAGGTTCTCGAAAAAGAAGCTGCTGTCAAAGCGCGTCTCTGGGTCGCCCCACCTACCCGTATGGATGAGTTCCAACTTAAGGAAGAGGGTATTTACAGTACCTTTGGTGTTGCTGGTGCAAGAACGGAAGTTCCTGGCTGCTCTCTCTGCATGGGCAATCAGGCAAGGGTCGCCGATGGTGCAACCGTCTTCTCGACTTCTACCCGCAACTTTAATAACCGCATGGGCAAGGATGCTCGTGTCTATCTCGGTTCGGCAGAACTAGCGGCGGTCTGTGCTTTACTCGGACGCATTCCCACGGTGGAAGAATACAAGGCGATCATTACCAGAAAGATCGATCCTTTTGCCAATGACCTCTATCGCTATCTCAACTTTGACCAGATTGCCAATTTTGAAGATCAAGGTCGGGTGATTGCGCTTAAGGATATGCCTCGCATTGAGGATATTTTGGGTATACCTGTGGCTGCGAAGTAGTAAAGCTAAGGCAGCGCTAGCAAATTTTAAAACTCTAAAAGCAAAAGCCTTGCGTAGCAAGGCTTTTGCTTTTGGAGCTTGAGAAAGGATTTGCGTAGCAAATCCTTTCCTTGGATGATTTGCTGCTTTACGGTGACATTCATCTGCTTGACTCCGCGATCGCCTAGGGTCAAAAAATCTATTGCGATCGCCATCATCAAATGATAGGAAAAAAGTCACGGGTTTTAACTGAACCAACATTTATGGGGGCTTGTCTAAAAGGGCATAGTTCACCAAGCAGATATAAACCAATGAAAGTTTCAAGTCTCGCCTTACTTGCCGTTACCTTACTCAGCACTTTAGCTTTCAATCCCACTAAAGCATCAGCAGCCGAGCTAAACATCAATTTGACAAACCATCAAAGCAATATTGCTGTGGGAATTGGAGACAATAAGCCTCAATACCAAGCTTCTGTAACGAGAGAACAACAACGTCGCATTGAAGAACAACGTCGCATTGAAGAACAACGTCGCCTTGAAGCGCAACGTCGCCTTGAAGCGCAACGTCTTGCCGAACAGAGGGCACGTGAATTGAGAGAGAAACAAGCACACCATAACCAAACGCATCGTTAGACAGTGATCTTGAAAGTTTGGAGATGTTTCGCTTATTCATCCGTAAGAAGTAAAACCTTTAAATATTCTCTCTAGATCGCTAATTGATATAGCTGCCGCCAACTGTATCAGGACATAAAACCCCAAAGAGAGTTGCCGCGCGGAGCACGGCAACTCTCTTTGGGGTTTTGATTTTGTCCTAACAAAACTGGCGGCAGCTATAAGTTTCAAAACAACACGATACAGCCATCGTTATTCGATAGCACGACTACGGGCTTACCCTCAAGGGATGGGTCAAACACTCGCTCGCAGCTAACGTAGAAGCAGTTACAGTCAACCAGAGCTATCATTTGATATCTGTACGAAAATCTTATTCTAGCAAGCTAGGGTTAAGACTGGGGGCGATCGCGATCGCAGTAGTCATGAATGAATTTACCATTTACAGAATGGACATCGCAGATTGAAGATTCAGCAGTTTTCTTCTTTGAGTCGGTTACGGCAACGACACCAACAAATGTATTAAGCCCCACATAGCGATTCCAAGGAAAAATCAGAAATTCACCATATTCAAATTCTTTAATTGGCACTGCATAGGTATTGACAGTATTTTGCTCTTTTCTAGTGAGGTATCGATAGCGAGTTTCATTAAAATTAGTTTGATAAGATGCCAAATTGAGGCTATTGTCGAGAAAAGTATTGTTTTTAGAAAAATATTGTTCCTGCTCTCGATTAATTAGCTTTAGGACTTGCTTTGTTCCAGATTGTCTGGCTTTGTTAGGAAGGGATAGAATAATTGGTATGCAATGGATGATCCCAATCGCGAAGATGCCTAGAAAGATCATTGCTGTCCATTTCATAGATTTTTGCAGCTTTCCACTAGAACTAAGAAATAAAACTTACCATTTCGTAATTTATAAATTGGTCTTGTAGTGATCGACTTTTATCTGATTACGTTAAGGTTACACTCTAGCAGAACATATTAAGAGCTACGCACTGAATCCTACTTTATTTGTTATAAATCTATGAATAGAAAATTTGATGACCAAATTGTTTTAGTTACGGGTGGGAGTTCAGGTATTGGGAGAGCCACAGCGATCGCTTTTGCTAAAGAAGGAGCGCAAGTTGTTATTGCAGATATAGATTCTATTGGTGGTGATGAGACGATTCGTATTATTCAGGAAAACGATGCTAAGGCTAAGTTCATTTATACAGATGTGTCTCAAACTCAATCCGTAGAATCACTCATTACTTCTATTGTCAGTACATTCGGTCATTTAGACTGTGCTTTCAATAATGCTGGAGTCAGTTCTCAAACTAAAGCTTTAACCGCTGAATCTCTCGAAGATGATTGGGAGCGCATTATTTCTATTAACCTTAAGGGCGTATGGCTTTGTATGAAGTATGAGTTACTTCAGATGCAGTCTCAGGGCAAGGGGATAATCGTTAATACTGCCTCTACGGCTGGATTAATTGCTCATGCTGGGCATTGTGCTTATGCTGCCAGTAAGCATGGAATTTTGGGACTTACAAGAACGGCTGCTCTTGAATATGCTCAAACTGGGATTCGGATTAATGCGGTTTGTCCTGGTTATATTCGTACTCCAATGCTGGAAAGGGGAATGCATCGTGATGGAGGTAGCAATGCACTGGAAATGGCAATGATTGCTAAACAACCTTCGGGTCGTCTAGGGACTGCTGAAGAAGTTGCCGAAACTGTACTTTGGCTTTGTTCTGATTCTGCTTCATACATTATGGGGCAAAGTATTGTCATAGATGGTGGATTAAGTATCCAATAGAAGACACTAGTTTCCCAACCCCCCTATGCTAAAGCACCCTAACCATATTGACTAGGGTACTTTTGATTTAATTCAGATCCTTATCAATACCAGTAGGAAAACCTACTATCCCCATTTTCCATTAGAACTATTCATTCATGGAACTAAAATCCGCTAGACCCAAATCAAAACTCAGATACCTACGCCTGTTATTTTTCATCCACTGTTTTTAAAGTAAGTACTCATGCCTAACTCAGAACTGATAGTCGTTATGATGACCGCTCCCGATCTAAATCTTGCCAATGACATTGCCAAAATACTTATCGAAGAAAAACTTGCTGCTTGCGTTCAGGTATTGCCCCCTATGACATCTACCTATATCTGGGATGGGCAACTATGCCAAGAATCAGAGCATCTAGTTTTAATCAAAACCCTAGCAAACAAATATGAATCACTGGCAGCTAGATTGACTGTTCTACATCCCTATCAAGTACCCGAAATCATTGCTATACCAGCGATCGCAATTGAGCAAAATTATTTACTCTGGGCAAAATCTATTTTGATGTAAACAAAAAAAGCGATCGCCTTTTGCGGAAGTGAGATCGCTAGTTATTCGATTTTGCAGATCTTTCCACTGCAATAAGTTTTACTTAATGACAATGTCTATCATTGGAATAAGGCTTGCGGGGGTAGGCGTATTGACGGTTATGCTGGGACAAAAAGATAACGGGAAAAGTAAGAATTAGAAACAAGTGGTATAAACTAGATTATGAAACGATTATGAAACGTTAGTTTAAAAATGTCCATGTTGGATCGACCCCAAAGTTTGCCAGAAGTCCATCGAACGATCGCCATTCCCCAGCGAGGTTTTTGGCGTAAGCTGCTTGCTTATGCGGGACCTGGGTACTTAGTTTCTGTAGGCTATATGGATCCTGGCAACTGGGCGACGGATATTGCAGGCGGATCAAAATTTGGCTATACATTGCTCAGCGTCATTATGCTGTCAAATTTAATGGCGATCTTGCTGCAATCCTTATGCGTCCGTTTGGGGGTTGCCACGGGACGCGATCTCGCCCAAGCTTGTCGGGATTATTTCAGTCCTAGGGTGAGCTTGGTACTCTGGGTATTGTGCGAACTCGCGATCGCCGCCTGCGATCTTGCTGAACTATTGGGAAGTGCGATCGCTTTGCAACTGCTTTGGGGGATACCGCTGGTTTGGGGGGTATGCATTATGGCTCTAGATGTCATTATCTTACTGCTCCTGCAAAGCAAGGGATTTCGCTATGTTGAAGCCTTGGTGATTACCCTTGTCGCCACGATCGCAGGCTGCTTTATTGCCCAAATTATTTTTGCCCGTCCCGATTTGGGGAGCATTCTTACGGGTTTTATTCCCGATCATCGGATCTTACAAAATACAGAAATGCTCTATATTGCTGTGGGAATTTTGGGAGCAACGGTGATGCCCCACAATCTCTACTTGCATTCGGCGATCGTGCAAACTCGCGCTTGGGAAGCAACTTCGGAAAAAAAGTGGGAAGCGATTAAGTTTGGCACGATCGACTCAACCTTAGCGTTATCGCTCGCCCTCTTTATCAATGCGGCAATTCTCATAGTTGCGGCGGCCACTTTTCATACCAATGGGTATCAGGATGTTGCCGAGATTGAGGATGCCTATCAATTACTTTCCCCTTTATTAGGAGTGGGCGCAGCTAGTGCTATCTTTGGCTTTGCTTTGTTAGCTTCGGGACAAAGTTCGGCTTTAACGGCGACCTTGGCAGGTCAGATTGTGATGGAAGGTTTTTTACGTTTGCAATTACCTCCTTGGTTGCGTCGCCTCGCCACCCGACTCCTTGCCGTGATCCCTGCTTTAATCGCGATCGTCATTTTTGGTGAAAAAAGTACGGGACAACTGCTGCTATTGAGTCAGGTTGTGCTGAGCTTGCAGCTTTCCTTTGCCGTAGTCCCTTTAGTAATGTTTACTAGCGATCGCCGTTTGATGGGTGAGTTTGTCAATCCTCGTTGGCTCAAGATCTTGGCTAGTGCCATAGCTATCATTATTGCTAGTTTAAATATCTGGTTAATCATCCAGACTGTTCAGGGATGGCTGTCATAATCTTTGTGGCGCAAACCCAAGAAGCCAAGTGGCGCTCGCCACTTGGCTTCTCTATATTCCTTGGCTATTCTTTGGTGATATTGCCAATTCTTACCCAGCCTTCTTCTTTAGTGCTTTCGTTACGGACGTAAACCCATTCGCGATCGGGGGTTTCTCTCATGACCGCTACCTTCGTGTTATAGTCTGCACCGCCCACATTTTTGGCTGACTGACTGGGATCGGCTCGAAATACTAGTCCAATGCTGGCATTTACTTTTCCTAAATATTTGGCATCGTTGGGTTTGGGCTTAGCTTTATAGGTCGGCTGGGGCATCACTGGTACTTTGATCTCGGCGATCGGTGATGTGGGGACGGGGGCAGCCTTTAAATCGTTGGTAAAAGTGGGTCTTTGGGGATGTCTTTGATAAGGCAAAATGACGTAGTACCAGCCCACCACAATAACTGACGCGATTAGTCCTAAGCTAAACGCTAAACTTGTACCCGATTTTGCAGTCTCTGGAAATCTCATTCACGCGCACCTAATCAATATCAAAATCTCTAGCAAAATAGATGATTGAGTGAATAGATTACCCTAAGTTCTTCAAATTGAATAGAGATTTTTGCATGAAGCGATCGCAATGGAACATGATATAGCTGTCGCAATTAAATATAAAGCCCCAAAATATTTAGCTCACGCGTAGCGTGAGCTAAATATTTTGGGGCTTTAATTGAGGGTCTCTGAGACGATCGCGCCATCGCTACTAACCCATGCAATCTTAGGAATGCCTCGCGATCGCGCTTGGTCGCGAACATCCTCAACGGCGCGAAACTGCAACTCTAATTCAACGGCTTCGAGATCGGCTGACTGCCGCAACTGCGCAGCATGGGCAAAGGCTGCCTGAACCGCATCGGGTTCCTTCGCCACCACCAAATAACTAGAATTTGTCAGGGTTTGGGGTAATCGCGACTGTAAAGCCTGTTGCAGTTCTTCAAGGTTGAGGCAGAAACCGATGCTAGGGTAGCTGACATTTTGAGGGTGATAAACTCCAAGCAGGCGATCGTAACGACCGCCTTGGGCGATGACATAATTATCACAAGCAACTTCAAACACGATCCCCGTGTAATAGTCAAAGGTCTGCATAAAGCTGAGATCGAGGATTAAGCGATCGCTATTGCCCCCCGTACTTTCCCATAGATCGATTAAGGATTTCAGGTAATTAATTTCGCCAGTCAGTCCCGATGTCCATGCACTGGTGGACAAACGACTCAACAGATCCTTGGGCTTGCCGCGCAAGTCGATGAGTTCGATCGCATAGCCTTTAACATCGGCGGGCAAATCCATTTCGGCAATAGCAATGCGATCGAGGTTAGCAAGGCATTGACGTACCTTGGCCCGATATTGTTCTGGTAAGAGATCGAGTAATGCGGTCGTCAGTCTGGCATCGCCGAGGATAATTTGCCAATTTTGCAGCTCTAAGCGATCGAGACTTTCGGCTAAAAGCATCAGAATTTCACCGTCAGCCATTAGCCCTGAAGCGCCGAGCAATTCTACCCCTGCTTGAAATGATTCTTCAGAGGTATGATTGGCTCTGCGCCGAAATACATTGGCATTGTAATAAATGCGCTGTGGACAGGTTGCCACATGGCTCCCTAAACGAGCCGCATAGGCTCTAGCGATCGAGGCGGTAAATTCGGGACGCAATCCTAAAATATCGGTACTGTTACTAGGCAGTTGGATGACAGATTCGGGATCGACGGCTCCACCTGCGGTAAGCGATCGCAAATGTTCGATCGTGGGGGTAATGATGCGTTGATAACCCCATAACTGAAAAACTTGTTGAATGCGGCTTTCGATCCAACGCTTTTGAGCAACGTCTAGGGGAAGTAAATCTTTTGCGCCAGTCGGCAGTTGATGCACCATACAATTCTCTCAGTCTTCGCCTTTTATCGTACCGTAGTTCTAATTCTATTTGTCATTATCTGCCCAACCTAAAAGATTGGAGAGCCAGCCCCGTTTTTGGGGCGGTGGGAGAGGGGACTTGGGGGTTACGGGAGCATCGGGCTTGGGGTTGGTGCTTTTATTGTTTTTATTATTGTTTTTGGAGGGGATGCTGGGGGGGGCAGGATTATTAACCTCCTGCATATGTTTTAGGGCTAATGGTTCTTGCGGATTAAGCTGTAGCGATCGCGTCAAGCTCATTTTTGCCATTTGCAGTTGATTGATATTGATATAGACCACTCCGAGCATGGCGTGGCATTGACTGTTATTTTTATCGAGTTGCAGAATTTCTCGCAAATCCTTAAGTGCCGATTTCCAATCTCCCTGACTCATGTAAATTTCGCAAATCTTGAGGCGATCGGCGATCGCGCTATTATCATTGCTTTCAATTCTGGTCTGAATTACGGTATCATCCGACTCCGCCTGCCGATTAATAGGGGGCTGATAGGAATAGGGAGAGGGATTCGCATAGCTGGGCTTAGGAGGTGGTGCAGGATAGCTTGCGGTATAGGGTTTGATACTCTTAGGGGGCGGTATAACCTTAGGCTGTGGTATGGGTGGGATAGGATAATTGGGAGCACCGTAAGAGCTGGTATTTTGGGTCGCAGACATCGGCGTGAGTACGGGCGGCATATTTACGTCTCCGTACTGATAGCCCTCCTTGTAGAGAATGTAAACTAGATTTAGTTCGCTGATCTGCCCTGTATATTCCAAAATATTTGCGAGCGATTGATACTGCACCTTGGCAATCATCGAGACCGATCGCTCATAAAAACCATCGCTAGGAGCCATCATTAACTCGCAGGCAATCTTAGAATGGATGGGCACATTACGGGATTTTTGCATTAAGCGCTTGGCAAGAAGCTGAAAGATCCCTTGATAGGCTTTGCGCTCTTCCTCTTGCATCAAAACGTTATAGGCAGGATTAACGAGCTTAGCTAAATATTGGGTAGCAACTTCCTTTTCTTCGGGGGCAAATCCATAAACATCAGGGTGCAATATCCGAGCAATACTCAAATAGACATGACGAATATAAACAGGACTGCTAATGATTGGTAGTCCCAAAGCCGCATAGTAGTCATGATTAAACTGACTAATGCCTCGATCAATGCGGATAAACTGTTGCCTTGGCTGTTTGGGCTGATTCATGTTCGCTCGCTATGACCATGTCTGGATAATGGTGGCGATCTGATGATTTATTTAATACTTATACCAACTAAACCCCAAAAACCCAAAATCTATCCCAAAATCTACATAGTAATCTTAAATATAGCTACCGCCAGTCTTGTTAGGACAAAATTAAAACCCAAGATCGTGTTGCCGCGCTCCGCGCGGCAACATGATCTTGTTTATGTCCTGATACAGTTGGCGGTAGCTATATTTTACGAAAAAGCCCTTGGCGCACTTCGCAATTTTCCAGAGGAGAATGGTGGTGCGAAGCGCCACCATTCTCCTCTGGAGATTTATTAATAATGTAGAGGCAGAGCCGCAAGGGGTAATAGAGAAAACCCAATCCAAAATAGCGATCGCCAAGAAAATTGTGGTAATGGTTCGGGCTCGGCTAATAAAAAGTCAATCCGTTCTTCGAGGCGATCGCTGGTATTGGTCGAACCAAAGGCAGCCGAAAAGGTTTGGGTCGGCATAGTATTGCCACTAACCATTGTTAATAAGGACTCCGCTAGCAATAACCCATCGGCGTACTGAGCTGCCCAGCGATCAGCCCGCAGTTCTCGTAATAATAGCAACTCTTCCCATAGGGTTTGCGTATTGGGCAACCAAGGCATCACTTGCCGCAGACAGCCGAGCCAGAAAAACCAAAAGGTATCGCGGTAATGAGCGTGGGCGCGTTCATGGCATAAAACGGCTTCTAGGTGTTCGCGATCGAGGGTATCAAGCAATCCTTGACTGACAAAAAGATGCGATCGCCAAAAGCCGATTTGAGCCGCAAAGAGCATAGGCATATTTAGCAATCGCAAGGGTTCATCGATCGAGTTCACCTTTTTTAATTCGACCACAAGATTTTGCAATTTCTGTAATGACTGCCAACCATTGAAGGCAAGTTGCAGCGATCGCCCTAGGCAGTAAATCAGAAATACTAAGGCGATGCCATAGCTGAATCTTCCTGTGGGCAAGCCGATCATTTGCCCTTCAAATCCCATGCATAGCACGGCGATCGCTGTCATCACTACGAGCATCGGTGGGAGGACAAAGCACACTAAAGCTTTTTGCCAGCGTTCTTGCCAACGTCCTTGCCAACTAAAATGCGCGTCACTACTATGTCCCCAGCCGTAGCGCAAGCCCCAAGCGAGGAATAACGACCCAAAGATCATTACCGAATGTACAGAGAAAAAGGGCATGGGCTTATCCTTCCTGTGGTTGTTCTCGCGATTGACGGATGGTTTTGAGGCGTGCGGCGATCGCTTCTAATTTATCGACGCTAGCCCGATCGAGGTCGTTGGCAAAGGCTGCCACAATGTCGGCATCACCCACTTCTAAAAAACGGTTGAGTTGATGATAAACCTTTAAAGTCTGTGCTTCTTCACGGGTGATCCGCGCTTGCCAATAGAGCGCTCTCCCTTCTTTTTCGCAGTGAATCCAGCCCTTTTGCTCCAATCGCCGCAATACGGTCATCACCGAACCATAGGCTAGCTCGCGATCGGGATCGGACAAAATGCGATCGTGGATATCCGTCGCGCCTAATCGCCTGCTATCCCAAATAATATTCAGTATCTCTGACTCTAAAGGCCCTAGGGATAACTGTTTTGGTCGGTGTTGGGGTAAGGGGGTCATAACTCAATCAGCATGATTTGTTATCACTATAGCTCTTTCTAAGTAGCTGAGCATAAAAAACAGAGCCAAAACCTTTAGCGCACGCGCAGCGTGCGCTAAAGGTTTCAGGATTTGATATTTAATTGCGCCCAGTTACTTATAACTCTTTGTTGTTGTCGCAATCCTAAATAACGTGAGTTCGGGATAATTTGAAATGAGCTTTGAGAGAGGGTTTGCTCCGCAAACCCTCTCTCAAAGCTCAAAAGTAAAAGCCTTGCTACGCAAGGCTTTTACTTTTGAGCTTTTAAGATTTGTCAGCTTAACTCGAACTGACGTTAAATAAATTGTGAGTTATGACTAAAGTACCATCCGCAGGATGTGCAACGTAATTGCTGTCATGCATCCTCAAAATAGAAAAATAGAGGTCTTTTTCTGTTCCCAGTAAATTAGATAGGCGCAATTAAATATAAAACCCAAGAGCTGTAGTGTGCGCTACAGCTCTCGACTCTGGTTTCTAATTATGCCCAGCTACTTAAAAGCGCCAAACTAAGTAGTTCATCATAAATAATTAAAAATCAAGACCAGAGAGCGTACCGCCCGCTTAGCGGGCGGTATGCTCTTAGCTACTTAATCCCAATTAAAAGCCCAATTAAAATTTTAAGGACAATAACCTATGCTCTCGATCAATGCGATCGCCCAAGGTCTACCGCGAAGTATGACCTTGCTTGCCACCGCCGAAGCAGAGAATGCTCCCATAATTTTGTCGGGAGTATTACTGACCCTTGTGATTATTTATTTTGCCAGTAAGGTGGGCAGTGAAATTGCCAAACGCTTGGATTTACCGCCTGTTTTGGGGGAATTGGTGGCTGGGGTGCTTGTGGGCGTGTCGGCTTTACGGTTAGTAATTTTTCCCGAAGGTGGGCTGACGGCGGCAGACTCGCTCGTGATGTCCGCATTACAGGCGCTTAACCCACTCACTCCCGCAGCCATTGAGCGCATCTTCATATCTCAAAGTGAAGTGATTTCCGTTCTCGCCGAGCTAGGAGTGATTATTCTGCTATTTGAAATCGGTTTAGAGTCGGATTTACGGCAACTCAAAGAAGTCGGGGTACAGGCGATCGTCGTTGCCTTTGTTGGTGTAGCAGTTCCCTTTGCCGCAGGGACAGCAGGGCTCATGTATTTTTTTCATGTGGCGGCGATTCCTGCCATTTTTGCTGGAGCGGCGCTTACTGCTACTAGCATCGGGATCACTTCTAAGGTATTGGCGGAACTAGGGCAACTCAAATCTAAGGAAGGACAAATTATCGTCGGAGCCGCAGTCATCGATGACGTTCTGGGCATCATTGTTTTGGCTGTGGTCGCTAGTTTAGCGAAGACAGGGGAGGTGGATATTCAGAAAGTGTCGATCCTGTTAGTGAGTGCGATCGCTTTTCTATTTGGTTCGGTTCTTTTAGGGGGATTTTTTAATAAGACCTTTATCACAATCGTTGATAAGCTCAAAACAAGGGGAAATATTGTCATTCCCGCCTTTATCTTTGCCTATTTCATGGCATTTCTCGGTAATGCCATTCACTTAGAGGCAATCTTAGGAGCCTTTGCCGCAGGGCTGGTATTAGATGAAACGGATGCGCGCAATGAATTGGATGAATTGATCAAACCTGTAGCGGATTTATTAGTACCTATTTTCTTTGTAACTGTGGGTGCTAGAGCCGATCTCAGCGTTCTCAATCCCATGATCCCCGAAAATCGTAGCGGTTTACTCATTGCCATTTTTCTATTGTTGGTGGCGATCGCGGGCAAGATCGTCACAGGCTGGGTCGTATTTGGACAGGAGAATATTAATCGATTGGCGATCGGGATTGGGATGGTTCCCCGTGGGGAAGTGGGGCTAGTATTTGCAGGAATTGGTACGGCTAGCGGTGCAATTAATAAACCCTTGGAAGTAGCCATCATTATTATGGTGATTCTGACTACGTTCCTCGCACCGCCATTTCTGCGGATTGCCTTTGGTAAAACCGCCCAAAATAATGCCGAACGATAGCAGTCTTGTAAACAGGCTTGTATAGCTGTCGCCAAGTGAAATAGGACATAAAACCCAAGAATTAATTGGCGGCGCGAAGCGCCGCCAATTAATTCTTGGGTTTTGATTTGTCCTATTTCAAGTGACTGTAACTATAAAACAGTGTTGCTGCGCTCCGCGCGGCAACACTGTTTTACTTGACCCTTGTGGTGCTGCGCTGTAGCTGCCGATCGCAGATTTCCTGACTCATGGCAGGCTCAAGACAAGCCAAGCCTTGGCAAACCATGGCGATCGCTTGAGGATTGGGTAAATTTTTATCGATACGCTTCATGACCACAGGTAGATATTGGCGATCGAGATAGGCATATTGCTCTGGATTTGTCCTCACTAATGTATGATTGCGAAACCAATCAAAGGCAACCAGTAAACTAGGACATGCCACGGGGCTATTGGTAATCACATGTCCAAAACGTTTGAGCGCTAACTCAGCCCGATCGAGATAGTCTAATTTTTCGGTCAGGCTGGCAATACGGACTAAATTCGCGATCGCAATGCCATTAGGAGAAGGAGTCGCATTATCTTGATAATTGCGTTCTCGCAACAGCAAATGCTGACTCGATTCGCTCGTAGTATTGAAATAGCCGCCAGAAAGCCCATCCCAGAAGTCGCGATCGAACTCAGCTTGAATAGCGATCGCCTGTTGTAAATAAAAATTTGCCTCTTCGGGAATGGCTTGATGGAGATCTAGCAGCGCCTTGATCAGCAGCGCATAGTCCTCGGACTGTGCTGCTACCGTCGCTTGCCCTTCATAATTGATTCTTTGTAAGCGTCCTTCTATCCATTGGTTATCCAGAATAAATTTCGCCGCATTAACTGCAAGTTGTTTGTAAATTGGCTTTTGGAAAGCGCGATAGGCTGTCACCAAACCTGAAATCATCATTGAGTTCCAAGCGACGATCGCCTTCGTATCGGTGATGGGAGGAACTCGCCCTTCCCAATCAATTTCGCGAATATCCACTTGACTCCGCGCGACGGGAAAAGCATCCGTTGGACGGGAATATTCACCATAGCGCAGACGAAATAGCTTGGTTAAGCAGGCTTCTACCTCTGGCGATAGTTCTCCATGATGTTTCCGTTGCAAAACATTTGTTTCTTCAAAGTTGCCAGCTACCGAAATCGTAAATTCCTGTATTAAGACTTCGAGTTCGGTAGCACTAAATATCTTCTTCAGTTCGGGATAGCTCCATACCCAAAACTTGCCCTCCTTTCCTTCACTATCAGCATCTTGAGAAGCATAGAAGCAGCCTTCCTCGGCTAGCATCTCGCGTTGTAGCCATGTAGCCGTTAATTCACAACTACGCGCGATCGCGGGTTCCTGCAAGCCTGAGAGCCAGAGATTCGCCACATACTCCATAATCAATCCATTGTCATAGAGCATCTTCTCAAAATGGGGCACTGTCCAAGTGTGATCGACGGTATATCGATGCCATCCCCCCGCCACATGATCGAAAATTCCACCTAGGACTAGATCCAGCCCCCGTTGGCGAGCCTTATTCTTCAGTGTTGCTTCCTCCGATTCAAACCGACTTGCCCTCAATAGGAAGTTGGCATAGGGAATCATCGGAAAACAAGTGCCATAATCGCGATTGGTAACTACTTCGGCGCATTTCGCAATCCCATGGGCTAATACCTCATCACTGATGATGGGGACGGGAATGAGCTTATTGACTTGATGGAGATTGCGAACGATCTGATCTTTATATTCTTGAATGTCATGATTGCGTTCGTAATAAATTTCCAGAATTGATTGGAGTACCCTCAAAAAACCAGGTCTACCATAGCGCGGCTCGATCGGAAAGTATGTCCCCCCATAAAAGGGAACTAGATCGTCGGGAGCTAAAAATAAATTTAGCGGCCAGCCACCACTTTCCCCCATAATCTGGACGGCTTGCATGTAGATGCTATCTAGGTCTGGACGTTCTTCCCGATCGACCTTGATCGCCACAAAGCGATCGTTCATGTAATCTGCAATTACGGTATCTGAAAAAGCTTCATGCTCCATCACCGTGCACCAATGGCAGCTAGAGTAGCCTATGGACAGAAAAATCGGTTTATTGTCGGCTCGCGCCTTTTCTAGGGCTTCATCCCCCCAAGGATACCAATCGATCGGATTATCGGCGTGTTTGCGAAGATAGAGGCTTTGCGATTGCGCGAGACGATTGGGCATAGGGCAAAATGGAAAGCGAAAATGGGTAAAGGTAGTTTAACCAGTCTAACTCTTTGTTTCGCAAATTATAGCTATAGTCGCCTGACTTAAGACAAATCAAACCCCAAGAATTGACTGGCGGCGCGAAGCGCCGCCAGTCAATTCTTGGGGTTTATGTCCTAATACATTTGGCGATAGCTATAAAACCCAAACCCAGTAAGTAATACCAAAGCTCAAAATGGCGTAGCCATTTTGAGCTTTGGTGTTACTTGCCGCTCTGCCGATGGAGCCATGCTTTGAGGTGACTGGGTACGGTTGTGAAATGGACGTAAATGTAATGAGTCGGAGACGATCGCTGGGCGGGGATAGCACCGATGGTGAGTTTGTTTTCTAATATTAAGCTTCCAGTTGCTGAGCTTTCAGTAACTGAGCTTCCAGTTGCTGAGCTTTCAGGCATTGATTCAGAAAGCCCCTGTGCTAAGAGTGTCTTGGGATTTGGTGCTTGACCCTTTAAAACCTTGGCATAAATTTCCCCTTCAATGGCGATCGCCTCTCCCTCTTGGTCGTTAATCTGGAGATGAATTTTCAGATTACTTAAAATAGGAACATCCTGATCGGAGAAAATCTCAGCCCCATAGGGAGAAAGTCGCCGCAGTTCGCCTTCAAAAATATCCGTACCCAAATGCTTCTCTTCTAAAATACGATAGGTAATGGGAATCGGTGTGGGTAATACTTGGAGGGATGCACTAAGAGAAGGAAGTCCTAGGTTGTATTTCCCATTAATCCCCGCAATATCGTAGATGGATATGGGTTGTGAAGTTCCTTTAGGCTCGACTTCCATTGAACCATTGATTTCAACGATGTCCTGCACCTCATGGTAGGTGGTCTCCGAAATCAAAATCTGTCCGCCCACGGTATAGGATTCAATCCGAGCCGTGAGATTGACGTGATTGCCCACTACGGCATATTTCGCACGGGATTGCGATCCAATATTCCCAGCCACCACTTCCCCCGTATTAATGCCAATACCCATTGCAATTTCAGGCAATTGCATCTGCGTGAGTTTGTCGTTTACCGATCGCATTGCCAACTGCATGGCGATCGCACTTGCCACGGCGCGTGCCGCATCGTCTTCACGATGGATTGGCGCACCAAATAATACCAAAATCGCATCGCCAATAAATTCATCAATTGTGCCTTCATAGGGTGCGATCGCCTCGGTCATCGTGCCGAGAAAGACATTCAAAATTTCCACCACTTTCTCAGGGGGCAATTTTTCGGAAATGGTGGAAAAGCCACGCAGATCGCACATGAGGATGGTCACTTTGCGGCGATCGCCCCCTAGTTTCAGTCCTTCTGGAGTCTCCAATAAACTTTTAACGACAGCATCGGTTAGGTAGCGACTGAAGTAAGTGCGAATTTGGGCTGCCGTAATCGCCAAATAACTCGTGATGATCGTGCCACCGCCAAAAAAGGCGATCGCCGCAGGCACGAAGGGGAGCCACCAGCCATAGTTAAAGGCGATGACACACATTCCGATCAAACTTCCCGCCAGTAGTAGCACGCTCAGAGAGCGCATCACTAAGATCTGAATTTCTCGATCCTTAACCCTGACATTGCGCCATTGCCAGATCAGGGTCGAACCAGCGAGCGACCATCCAAAAATCCACAACCATTCCCAAGGTTTATCCCAAGTCTGAATTCTGGGTCTGCCATCAAGGGTACTGCCGAGGATATGGCTGACAATCTGCGCGTGAACTTCTATGCCCGAAGTCTGAATTCGGCTGCTGCCAATCCCATTATCGAGGGGCGTAAAGAATAAATCCTTTAAACTAACCGCTGTCGTTCCAATCATCACTACGCGATCGCTCAATAGATCGGGTGGTATTCGGTCTTCTAATACATCCGCCATACTGACAAATCGAAAACCATGCCGCGATTGGCGGAAATTAATGATGAATTGATGTCCACCCACATCGGCATGACTGTAACCACCATCATTGCTCTTGAGTCGTGGTGGGGTCAAAGCTTGTTCAAAGGGAACCGATTTCTCTCCATCGAGGTAAAGCAAGGCTAACTGTAGACCAAAGCTAGGGGTAGTTGTGCTGTCAGGGAGTCGGAGCGCTAGCAAACCCCTGCGAATGCGTCCATCGGCATCAACGGGAAGATTGATTGCCCCAAGGCGATCGGTAGCCGCTAAAGCAGGGGGAGGATTGATATCGGAACTCGATACAGCATAATTTGCATCCATCAGATCGGCTTTTTTGATAGCAGCAATCAAGGTCGGAGTAGTTTTAAATAGTTCTTCTAATTGGGCATAACCTTCGCCTACGGGAAAATCGCGAGCCAGATCTAAACCGATCGCACGGGGCTTTTGTTGGCGGACTTTATGCAGGAATTTGGCGAGTAAGGCATCGTCGATCGGCCATTTTTTATATTGGCGCAGATCGGTTTCATCGATGCCAATAATCACAATGCGCTTGTCTTCAGGTTCAAGCGATCGCCACCGATAGAACTGATCGAACAGACCGAGTTCTAATGGTTCTAAAGCACCGATCAAGCGCAGTCCGATCGCGATCATTGAAATCGTAGGAGCAGCGATCGCGATGCCTCTCCATTTCCATAAAATACTTTTTAAAATACTTCTCAAAGTAGGTTCTCGCTGAGGTAATACCAATTCACAAAAGTGTTGTCACACTTTTGTGAATTAAAAACTAAACCTAGTAAGGGTTTTCAAGTTAAGAAATGGCTACGCCATTTCTTAACTTGGTATAAGACCGCTATAGCCTTAGAAACCATTTAAGAATTACTTTCTGTGGTCAAAAACTCTAAGAGATCCCCCTCAATCCCCCTTAAAAAGGGGGAAGAATTTAATTCTCCCCCCTTTTTAAGGGGGGCTGGGGGGATCTATCCAATTCTTAAATGGTTTCTTAATTCAAAGTTATAAAGCTTGCTTTTGTAAAATCAAAGCATAGGGAAGAACCTTATCCAAACTGGCGGATTTTAGTAAAGCAGTCAATTCTTCTAAGGCTTCAGGGTCACTCGGTACGGTGAGCTGGGTTTCTGCTAAGGTCTGCAACGTTTCAAACCAAATCCCCTGATTAGCTAATAACGCGGCACGCTCTATCGGTTGCGATATTTTTTGGAGCTTTGTCGCCAATTGCTGATCTGGTAAAACCCGTTGCATCTTACCCTGCACCGTCTTATTTTCCGCTAGATATGACATCAGAGGATTTTTCTTGGCGATGATGGTAAATTTCCAAGTATAGATTTTACCAACTTCTAAGCTGGGAGCCTCATTAGGGATTTTTAGTGCCACGATTCCCGCATCATTATTGAGGGTAAAAGTTTTGGTATAAATTTGTTTTTTCTGAGATTCGGGGAAAGTGTTCTCGGCATCGGGTTGGGGTAGGGTCGGAATATCCTCAGACAAAGTAAACTTGACCGAACCAGCAATGGGAGGAGTGAGGAAATAAAGGGTGGGACGTTCTGAGATTGTTCGAGGTATTGGTTTGTTCTCGGTTAATAGGTCGGGGATCAGGGCAATTAGGCAACCATCTTGACAAATGCTGCGGGTGATTCCCGATGCAGAAGTCTTAGGGGCATCAAGATCGCTAGGCGGCACGTAACGTACTCGTCGTGATTGCGCCTGTACCGAGGGGGAGAGGGCTAGAGATAGGGCAATTGCGGCATTTATCGCCAAGCAAGAGCAGAAGGATGCTAAAAAGAATTTTTTTAAGAATTTTTTGGGTAAAAACATAATGCGATCGCCTCTAAAAAAGTTCGCTGTAAGAATCGTAAATGAGCGGTCAGGGATTGGGCTGTGATTTTGTAGGGATTGGTTAGTGATTTCGCAGGGATTGGGCTGTGATTGGCAAGCGTAAGTAGCTAGGCATAAGTAAACTTAAAACCTAAGAAGAGCGTACCGCCCGCTGCGGGCGGTACGCTCTCTGTTTTTGGGTTTTAATTATGCTGAACTATTTAGCATGATGTTTTGGGGATCTTCATGGCGCGATATTTAAGACGCGATTGGGATATCGAGCTAGGATATTGATCTAGGATATTTAGTTAAGTACTTAATTAAGAATGCAACTTCTCTCAAAAAGTTGCTACGGACATTCGACGGAATATTTCCATCCCGTTTGGCACGGCAAAGCGTATTATATTATTTAGAAAAACTTATTTAAATTGCTATAAAAATATGGATATCTTGTCAGTAGGTTGGTTTAGTGTACTCGGTATGTTTACACTTTCGATCGCTTTTGTTGTCTGGGGACGTAACGGACTATAGAGCCATTAGCCTTTATTGGTAAAGCAAATTTAAATAGCTTTGAGTAAAGGGGTTGCAGCGCTTTGCGCTGCAACCCCTTTACTCAATTCATGACCTAGTAATACCAATTCACGAAAGTGTGACAACACTTTTGTGAATTAAAAACCAAACCCAGTAAGGTTTTTCAAAGCTCAAAATGGCGTAGCCATTTTGAGCTTTGGTATAAGGGTTCTCAAAGCTCAAGGTTTGCTTATAGCGCATTGCGCTCAAACCCAAACTAGGGAAATTTTTGAAAGCCTTGCTTTGCAACGCTTTCAAAAATTTCCTTGTGGTTCGTTTGCTCGATAATTGCTGTAAAAAAATTGTTTAGTTAGCCTCGCCAATTAGGGTAAAGGCTGCCCAAGCGATCGGATCTGGATATTTCGCTTTAGTTGCCAGCATTGCTTGACGCAGCGCTTGAGCCTTATTTGGGTTCGCGAGAAATTTTTGATAAAAAGTGGTCATTAACAAAGTCGTCGGCTCGTCGGGAACTGCCCATAGCGACACCACTACACTCGGAACGCCTGCGGTAATTAGCGATCGCGATAAACCGATCACCCCATCTCCTGTTAATAATCCCTGCCCAGTTTTACAGGCACTGAGTACCACCAATTCCGCATTTAATCGCATTTGAATAATTTCGCTAGCTGTCAGAAATCCATTATCTTGAGCGCTAGGGGCAAGGGCGATCGCTCCAGGGATATCCCCTTTGCGATATTCATCTAATAGCCCGTGGGTAGCTAGATGGATAAACCGCGCCGTTTTCATTTTGGCAACCACTTCTACCTTGGTGGCTGCGTTACCCTTTAAAAATTTAGTATGGAGTAAAGCGGCGATCGCCTCGGCTTCTTTTTCGGCTCCTAACAAAGTAGGTAATGGGATCGGTGGATTGCCCAGACTTGGCATAGTGGGATTGCCCACGATCAGGATTTCTTGAAAGTTAATCCTTTGAGCCATTTGGCGGATCTGATGGGTGAGGTCGAGAACTTGAATGGCGGGGGCAATTTGGACGGTATAACGCTCTAATAAAAACTGATTTTGGGGATTAATCAAGGCTGCAAAGGGAACTAGAAATAGCAACGCTTGGGGTAAAAAAATTACTCTCGTATCGCTATCTGACGGTAGCAAGTCTTGGATCGGCTGAATCAGAATATTGTGGAGTTGCTTTAGTTGGTGATATTTCTCGAAGACATCCTTAGGATTTTGGGCGATTTCGCTCGGATCGTTGAGTATGCTGCGAATATCGACAATAAGTTCGACAAAGTTGCTATCTAGAGCGATTTGCCGAAAAGCGATTTCGCCAGAGGGTTGTATGACCCAAATATACAGCTTGGTATATTCTCCTTTAAGCTTGCCCTGACCGATGAAACTAGGATCGGTAATCAACGAATATTCCACCAGAACGGCGTTCTGCTGTTGGGCAATGCGACGAATATCGTTAATACTGACTGAAGGTAGGGAGAGAATGGGCGAATTAAAGCGTTCTTTTTCTTGATCAGATTTCGGAGTGGAGTCAGAGTTCAGCCGATGGGAGAGAAGCTCGGCAAAAGCACGGGCGCGTCCACGTTCGGCAATTACTAGGGCGGATTCAGGTTTGCCCTGCGCGATCGTAATCTGCTGGAGTAGATTGAAGGCATGTAGTTGGGTGTCAAAGATGGAAACCTTATCGCTATCGCTCAAATCGGAGCGCAAAGATTCGAGTAAGCTGAGAGCCGTGAGAAACTTCTGTTCGGCTTCGGGGTATTTTTGCGATCGCCAAAGTGTATAGCCCAAATTACTTAAAGTAAGCGCCTCAAGGCGGCGATCGCCGATCTGCTTGGCGAGTTGCCAGCTTTGTTCCTGCAAGGCTAGGGCGCGATCGTAGTCTTCTAAAAAAACATAGGCTAATCCCAAACCACCCACAGCGGTTCCTTCCATACGGGGATTTTTAATTTCTTTGGCAATGGTTAACGCTCGCTCGTAATTGGCGATCGCTTCTTGATATTGGTGCTGAATGTGATAGATTGAGCCAATATTATTGAGGGCATTTCCCGCTACTTCCCAAAAATCTTTTTGTTTGGCTAATTCTTGCTTGGCTAATTCTTGCTTGGCTATATTAAGACTTTGCTGATAATAGGCGATCGCTTGTTTGTAATCTTCATTAATGCCAGCTAATAATCCCAATTTATTTAGTAGGAAAACTACGCCATAGTTATCCCCCTCCGCCTTTGCAATCGCAAGGCTTTGACGATATAAAGCCTCTGCTTTGTCATAATTCCCAAGATCGTAATGGATACTGCCTAGACTTTCGAGAACCTGTTCTTCGCCTTGCCGATCGTTAAGTTCTTTTCTAATTATCAGTCCTTGCGTTTGTGCATCTAGAGCTTTAGCATAGTCCCCCACAAGGCGATAGTTATTGCCAAGATTACCTAAAGCATCCGCTTCCGTCTGACGATCGCCGATTTTTTTGGCGAAAGCGAGCCATTGTTGAGAGTAATCGATCGCCTGTTGGTATTGACCGAGCATTTTTGATGCTTTGGCGAAGGCTTCTAAAACCTTTTTTTCGCCTTGACGATTGCTTTGCTGGCGATAAATATCAAGGGCTTTGCGCCAACTAGCGAAGGCGCTTTCAAACTGCTTAGCGCGAAAATATTGGATTCCTGCCTGTAGTAGTTGATCGGCTTCAGATGCTTCTTCTTGACTGGGATTAGGAATGGAAGGATTTCTAATCCCCGCAGCTTCAGATAAGCTTGGCATTAGGATTAACGCACTAGCGATCGTCATTAGAAGAGCTTTACATTTCATCGATCAACCTACTCTTGGCAAGGCGGCAAGTTATTAGGATTAGAATTCTGTGCGGAACGAGTTGCGTCGTTAGAGGGTAAGGAGGCTGTAAGCGTTAAAATCGGTTTCTTGTTCTTGACGGGTTCGCATTTTTTGACATCGCCAGTATTGGCCTGTAGCTCAGCCGTGCGAGCTGCCGCGATCGCATTACTATTCAAAGTAGAAGCTAAAGTAGAAGTTGTGGCATTATCGCCAATTAAATTAACATTAGAGCCAAAGTCTCGATCTGATAATAGGGTTAGCACTTGAGGAGGGATGCTGCTAATACCGATCCCAATTTGTCCATCGACACCACTGGTTGTAGGTGTTTTCCCAACCACAAAACTCGTATCTGAGAGCAGGTGAATATTGATTAAATTATTACCACCATTGCCAGAGATAATGGGAGCTTGGTTACCAAATTGCAATGAAACATTACCCTGAGATGCCGAGCCAGCATTAGCCGCAAAGGTGTAGATGCTGTACTTGGCATCCTGAATATTGAATCCTGCCGAACCATTAATCGGCGTACCAGTGACGCGAAATCTTCCTGCGTTAATATTCACAATGCTATCGGTGATCCCATTTACCTGTCCCACGCGCAGAAATCCATTATCCACTAGCACCGAACCATTGGGAGCATTCAAATTGAGGGTTATTCCTCCACCGCCAGGATTATTGCGGATCAGGAAATTACCCGAAATATTGATGCTACCATTCTGGGCTGTTAAGGAAAGCGTCGGACTCCCATTGACTCCAAATAGAAACGAAGAACTGAATGCATTGGTATCGATCGCACTAGTATCAACATTAATATTATTACCAGCGATAAAATTGAGCGCAGTGAGCGGACTACCTAAGCTAAATCCCCCTACGGGAACGTTAATAAATATATTATTCTTGGCTTGAAAGGTAATCGAATTTTCGGCGGCATTGAAAAGGGAAGCAGTATTGTCAAGGATAATGTTGTTGGCTGCTTGCAAGATGACATCGCCCGAAATTCCCCTTAAGTCGGCATCGTTGATATTAATGTCCGTACCAGCAAAATCGGCAAAGGCAATTATTTGACTATTGAGTTGCGTTGCCACGAGAGGACTACTGGGATTACTACTAATCGTAATATTATTCGGGTCTAGCAGCAGTTTTCCTACGGTTCCATGGAAAGCCGTCGTATCAACTTTCCCTTGGAAGATCAGATTCTCTTTGCCCGAAACTTCTACAAATCCGCCATTCCCAATCGTTTTACCCCCTCTAGCCCAAATGCTGCCTAAATAGGCTGTAGTGCGATCGCTCCATAGGATGACCTTGCCGCCATTCCCTTGATTGGTTGCGTCGGCGTGAATAGTGGAATCCTGCGTCACAAAGGTATATTGAGAATTGGGAACGATGCCTTTTCCATGTAAATCGCCACCAACAAGGACATTACCACCACCGAGAGCCCCCGAAGCGTCGAGCTTTGCGCTTACCAAGCCGACGCGATCGCCTAAAACGTTAATCTCGCCACCCTTAGCTGTGCTAGATACATCTAGCTTTCCTGAGGCGATCGCCATGCCCGCCTGATTGGGAATTGCGCTGCCTGCGACTAGCAAATTGCCCGACGCATCAGTATCTAATTTTGTAATCTGGCGGAGGTACGCCGAACCCGTAAGTAAATTGGGCAGATCCTTAGCAAGCAGCGGCGTTGTCGATAATTCTGTTTGCGTTGCGATGGGTAATTCTAAACTGAGCAAACTCCCTTCTGGGGTGATTTTGACATATTTGCCATCGGGAACGGCGGCGATCGTAATTTTGCCCGATGGGGAAGCGATCGTCCCTGTATTAATTACGAAACCACCAACGAGGGTAATGCTTTGACCTTCCTTAACGGAGAGATTCCCTGCATTGACAATGACCGCTGGCGGATTGTTCTGAGGAAGTCCCGTCACTGAATTCGCTAACCCAAAGGCTTGAGGATTGCCAGTAAGTTGTTTGATCGCATCAATTCCCGTATTCATGCCGAACCAGCCATTGCTCAACTGAATTCCATTGGCAGTGGTCGCCGTAAAAGATGCGGGGACATTTAAACTTGCCCCAGAGCCAAAAATAATTCCCGCAGGATTTAGCAGATAGAGGTTGGCATTACTACCTGTTACCTGAATTAACCCGTTAATTACGGAAGGATTTCCCCCCCCAACCCGCGCCAAAATATTCTGGATACTAGGATTGGCAATGAAGTTGGCGATCTGTCCTTGGCTTAAGCCAAATTGCTGGAAACTGTGATAGAGATTTGCGGCTGCTTGCGTGCCACCATTAATATTCAATTGCTGGGCATTTTTGATGTCAGGGGTGACAATTGTACCTAAATTGCCATTACCCTGAGTGGGGGTGATCGATTGGGCGAATGCACCCCCACCCATCACCAGAGGTTGAGTGAAGAAAAGAGCGATCGCTATCTGTTTAACTTGCATGAAATTACTCTTGACAATAAACATTAGCTTTCTCCTCGATTATGAAAAAAGTTTTGAAGTACTTAAACTAACTAAATTAAAGGCTAAAATCGCTTGCTTTTACAAACCTACTTTGACTATCTTAGCGACATCGTGACATACCCGACACTCATTTTTTTCTGTAAACAAAAAAATAGAGTATGGGCTTCCTCTTTCACTGGGAGAGCCTTGTTAGAGCCATCTCTAATCTGGACTTATCCTCCCTCCGCAGGTTTTACTCACTCCATAGTGGTACTAACCAAGAATTGACTGGCGGCGCTTCGCGCCGCCAGTCAATTCTTGGGGTTTGATTTGTCCTCATTCAAGTGACTGTAGCTATATACCAAATCCCAAAATGGCGCTGCCATTTTGGGATTTGGTATTGCGGTTATCAAACAGTCAGACATTTGCCTTCAATGATCTCGCTATTCCCTTTGGCGTTGCTCCTGAGTCCGATGGGACGAGTCGTACCAGTGCATTCAAATTTGGACAGACTATATCCAAAACCCAGTAAACTCGTTAGCATTAAGTAAGTCCTAATCAATTAACAAATCAATCAATTTTTATGTCGGAAGCCATTCTTCTCAATACTTTTTTCTGGGCTGCCATTGCCCTACTCGCGATCGCCACCAGCGGAATTGGCTATCTTACCTATTTGGAATGGCAGGATCGTCGCCGTCGTGGAGGAAAAAGTTAAACCACTCATACATCCTATCTCTTGACCAAGACGCATTCCATGCTAACCCAAGGTTAATCGTTCCCACGAAACTCTCAGGTAGAGATGCCTCATTGACTGCCAAGCAAAATTTAAAGGTGGCGATCTGTTCCCATTGTTTGAGATGTTTGAATACGCGCACGATCGCTTGACGATAGGGATGATTGGGTTGTTCGTACCAGTCCTCGGAAACTTCGTTGGAGCGATCGAATCCTAAGTGGACGAGGGAAAGCTGTTGGGAGCCATCCTGAGGCGATCGCGCTGATCGGTCTTCAGTATCAGCATTGGCAAATAAATGGGCAAAAGTTGGAGATGTCTCCTCCTGTAAGAGCAGATCGTTAGCTGAGGCAACTTCTCGCAAGCGATCGAGCCATCCTAAGGGTTTATCCTCTGTCCACCGAATGCCGAGGGTGACGAGCTTTGACTGCAATAGCAAATGTCCTAGCTTCTCCGCCTTGGTTTCGAGATAGCGCGAGTTGTGTTCATTGGTTTCGATCAGCAGGGGCAAGCGTCCCACGACTTCAATATCGAAACCTTTGAGCCCAGCGAGTTTGCGAGGATTGTTGGTAATCAAACGCATTTTTTTGATGCCGAGATCGTGCAAAATTTGTGCTCCCACACCATAGGTTCGTAAATCGGCTCCAAATCCTAATTTTTCGTTAGCTTCAACCGTATCTAATCCCCCATCTTGAAGGTTATAGGCTTTAATTTTATTAATCAAGCCGATCCCGCGTCCTTCTTGACGCAGGTAAACAACTACGCCCCAATTGGCAAACTCGATCATCTTTAAGGCGCTCTGCAACTGTCCGCGACAATCACAGCGCAAAGAACCGAGAGCATCACCCGTCAGGCATTCCGAATGCACACGGACTAAAACTTCATTATCGGGAAAATCCTGCAAATCGCCCTTAACGATCGCTAGATGCTCCGTATTATCAATGGTGTTGCGATAGGCATAGACCTTAAAGTTGCCAAATAGTGAGGGTAAATTGGCGATGGCTTCTCGCCGTACAAAGCGATCGTGCGTGAGGCGATAACTAATGAGATCGGCAATGCTGATTAATTTCAAGTTATGCAGCTTGGCATATTCCATCAGTTCGGGCAATCGCGCCATTGAGCCATCATCATTTTGGATCTCGCAGATTACGCCTGCGGGATAAAGCCCCGACATTTGTGCTAGATCCACCGCCGCCTCGGTATGCCCAGCCCGTTTGAGCACACCACCGTCCCTTGCCCTGAGCGGGAAAATATGTCCTGGTCGCCGCAGATCGTTGGGGCGTGTATGGGGATTAATGGCGGCTTGAATGGTGCGGGAGCGATCCTCTGCGGAAATTCCCGTGGATGTCCCATCCACCGCATCAATACTGACCGTAAAGGCAGTTTGATGGCTATCGGTGTTGCGATCAACCATCAAGGGTAGGTTAAGTTCATCTAGGCGATCGCCTGTCATCGATAGGCAGATTAGTCCTCTTGCCTTTACCGCCATAAAATTTATCATTTCAGGTGTGGCGAACTGAGCCGCACCAATTAAATCGCCTTCATTTTCACGGTTCTCATCATCGACAACGATGATGAGACGACCAGATTTAAGGTCGTTGAGGGCATCGGGAATAGAGTCAAATTGAAACTTAGTCAAGGCTTACAGTAATGGCTTCAGGCTATTTATATCCATCATATAGCAATCTCTATAGTGCTTGACCGAGAAATATACAGAGTAGCTTTAGGGATGCTGTCAGCGCTACTTGTAGCGCCATTTATACCAATTCCCAAAATGGCAACGCTATTTTGGGAATCTCAAAACCTTACTGGGTTTGGTGTTTAATTCACAAAAGTTGTCACACTTTCGTGAATTGGTATTACTACCCCAAAGGAGGAAGGCGGCGCTTTGCGCCGCCTTCCTCTCTTGGGGTTTGATTTTGTTTTATAGCTATAGTCAAAACCCAATAGAGAGTTGCGGCGCTTCGCGCCGCAACTCTCTATTGGGTTTTGACTGGCAATCTGGCGGAGCGCTGCCCATCAATGGTCAAGGGAATATTGGTATAGATTCATGAAATTTCAGGAACATTTAGGCTCCTTATACAGTCTGATATGAAATATACATAAAAATGTATAGGAGAAAACTCAAAATGACAAATCAGCCTAAACGTTCTAGCACTGCGTTACTTGTTGCAATTAGTTTTATCGGAAGTTCGGCAATTTCCACGATCGGCGCAACCTCTGCATTTGCTCAGACTACGTTTAATGATGTGCCTACGGGGTATTGGGCGCAAACTTTTATTCAAGAATTAGCCGCAAGAGATATCATTAAGGGTTTTCCCGATGGGGGATTCCGTCCAAACGATCCAGTAACCAGAGCGCAGTTTGCCGCAATGCTCAGTAAAGCTGTAAATAAGGCTCCTGTGAGGGGTACTGTTACCTTTGTTGATGTTTCCTCAACCTATTGGGCAGCCCCCGCAATTCAAAAGTCTTACACCACGGGCTTTATGTCTGGATATCCAGGTAACGTCTTTGAGCCTACCCAGAATATTCCTCGCGTCCAAATTTTAGTTTCCCTAGCGAATGGCTTAAGTTATTCTGCTAGCCAACCAACTGAAACGACTTTACAAACCTATGCCGATGCTTCAGGTATTCCGAACTATGCCAGAAATAGCGTAGCTGCGGCAACGGAAAATCGCTTAGTGGTTAATTACCCCAACGTGCAATTTTTGAATCCTAATCAAACAGCCACTAGAGCCGAAGTTGCAGCTTTTATCTATCAAGCTTTGGTGAGATCTGGTCAAGCCAATGCGATCGCTTCGCCCTACATTGTGGGGCAAACCACTACGCCCCCAGTTCAAAATCAAACCAGAATTCCCGCAGGCAATATAATTGCCCTTCAGTATTCTAAGGATAAGATTTTGTTGGGACCTGATGAAAAAGTGCCTTTGACACTAAATGTCGCTCAAAATATTGCCAATTCTCAAGGAGCTATTTTGATTCCTGCGGGTTCTCAAGTAGTTGGTGAATTACGTACCGTGTCAGGTGGGACGCAATTCTTTGCTAGCGAACTTGTGTTTGCTAATGGTCGTAGAGTCCCGATCAATGCAACTTCTAAGGTTGTTACCACAACCGAAAAGGTTGATAAGGGGCTGAGTGCTGGCACTCTCGTTAGAAATGCTGCTCTCGGTGCAGGCGCAGCCGCAGCGATCGCTGCCGTTACAGGTGATCGAGCGATCGCCACTGAGGAAGTTCTTGGTGGTGCGGGTATTGGCACATTAATCGGTCTATTCCTAGGTCGCGACAGTGTAACTCTTTCTTCGGTTAACCCCAATACTGATCTAGCTGTAACTCTTAACTCAGATTTACTCCTCTAATTACAGCGCTTTGCGCTGACTTAAAACCCAAGAAAAATTTTAAAAGGCTTGCGAAGCAAGCCTTTTAAAATTTTTCTTGTATCCCTTAAAGTCTCAATAGGCTGTAATACAAATGCCCAAAATGGCAACGCCATTTTGGGAATCTCAAAACCTTACTGGGTTTGGTGTTTAATTCATAAAAGTGTTGTCACACTTTCGTGAATTGGTATAACGTCAGTTCGGGTTAAGCTAGCAAATTTTCAAAGCCCCAAAGTAAAAGCCTTGCGAAGCAAGGCTTTTACTTTGGGGCTTTGAGAGAGGGTTTGCTACGCAAACCCTCTCTCAAAGCCCCAGATATGAGTGGTGGCGCTTTGCGCCGCCACTCATATCTGGGGCTTTATGTTTTCAGCAAAACTTGCACTTATCGCTATAGTCAGTAATGTTAGGACAAAAATCAAACCCAATAGAGAGTTGCGGCGCGAAGCGCCGCAACTCTCTATTGGGTTTGATGTCCTGACTTAAGTGAATATAGCTATAAAATAAAAACGAGCGGACAAAAATGAGCAGATAAAAATGAGCGGAGCTATGGAAGATCGCACGGAAATATTACGTCAATTCATGAAGTTAGCGAATATATCGAGCTTTCAAATTCTTAGCGATCGCACGGGGGTATCTCGGAGAGCGATCGATACTCTACGTAAAGGCAACGCAGCGACCTTGAAGTATAGCAATTTAGCTAAATTGGCAGAGATTTTAAACATTGAAGTAAATGAATTGATTGCCCAGTTTATTCCGCCAGATCTAAGTCCAGATCCATCTCGAAATCCAGATCTAAATCTAGATCTAAATCTAGATCTAAATCCAGATCTGCAAGATGCCAATGACAACGCCGATGCATCTATTGTCACGATTGCTAATTTACGGACTGAATATCAGCGGCTACAGCAAAAATTAGAGCATCAAACCCAAGAATTGCGATCGCAGTTTGAGAGGGAAACCTTTTACCAATTGGAATCGTTACTGTTACAACTGCCATCAGCGGCACATGCCGCTCAAAATAATCCCAATATGCTTGCTAAAAATATTTTGCCCCTCTGGCGACCTTTAGAGCAACTCTTGCAGAAATGGGGGATTACGACCATTGGTTTCGTTGGGGCAGAGGTTGCCTACGATCCTCAAAACCATCAATTAATGGAAGGAAGCGATCGCATTGAGGAAGGGGTTCTGGCGATCGTTCGGTATGTGGGCTATCGGAAGGGTGAGAAATTGCTATATCGAGCTAGGGTTGCAACCATCACAGAATTGTCTCCAAGGAGTGAGATATAGAAATAATGCATGGGTTGTGAATAAATCTAGACTTTTGACTCGATTCTCAAGAATTTTAAATATCATAAAACAATGCCAACTTCCATTGCTCTCATCGCTCATGACTCCCAAAAAGCTGACATGATGGCGTTAGCCCAAAAGTACCAAACGACCCTATCGCGCTATCACACTATTGCTACTGCCAATACTGGTAAACAGGTTCAAGCCGCCACTGGACTACCGATAGAACTCATAAAATCGCAGCGGGATGGCGGAGATATTCAAATTACGGCTCGTGTGATTGCAGGGGAGATTGCCTGTGTTCTTTGGCTCTGCGATCCCGATCAACTGCAAACGATCGCTGCTAGTCTTCTTAATCTATTGCGGATATGCCAAATCTATAACGTTCCACTTGCTACCAATCTCTCGACCGCTAATGCTTTGTTACAGTCTCTCCAAAAAAGTCGCGTCGCGCATCTGATATTTAATCCCGTGGCTGGACAGGGGAATCCTGATGCAGATCTGGCGATGATTCGTCAGATATTGGAGCCGCAGATCCAATTGAACGTTATTTTTACAAAACCTGATTTGAATCCGACCGATCAGGCAAAAGCGGCGATCGCTTCGATTCAAAGGCGGCGATCGCTAATTTCTGACACTAATTTTGTCATTGCCTCTGGTGGCGATGGAACGATCTCCGCCGTTGCCAATGCTCTCATTGGGACGGGGATTCCCCTTGGGATCATTCCTAGAGGTACTGCTAATGCTTTTTCCGTCGCTTTGGGCATTCCCACAGGGGTAAAGCAGGCTTGCGAAACGATCCTTACGGGCAATACTTGCATTGTGGATGCCGCCCGTTGCAATAGTTCTCCCATGATTTTGCTGGCTGGTATTGGCTTTGAAGCAGAAACGGTCGAACGAGCCGATCGAGAGATGAAAAATCTCTTAGGTCCTCTTGCCTATCTCATTGCGGGAGCGCAACAACTGTTGGAACAAAAACTCTTTGCGGTTGAGGTGGAAATTGATGGTTCCGTTACTGAATTTCATTGCGGCGCGATGACAATTGCTAATGCTGCCCCACCGACCTCAGTATTGGCGCAAGGATTGGGAGAAGTGATTCCCAATGATGGATTATTGGATGTGACGATCGCGGTTTCCAAAAATGAAAGTCTCACCCTTACCGATCGCCTATTAGCGATCGATGTTATTGGTAAGCTATTTACTTCTGCATTAGTGAAAACGCCGATTGAGAATGAAGTTTTAGCCTGTTTTAGAACGAACAAAATCAAGGTAACGGCGACTCCACCTCAAAAAGTAGTAGTTGATGGCGAGATAATTGGCACAACTCCAGTGGAAATAGTATGTATTCCCGATGGATTAACTCTTTTTGCTCCATTGGTGAACAGCCTCATTCCCGCGAAAAGGTCAGATGAAGCTTAGCGAAGTTCTTTTTGCCTAAGGCAAAAAGAACTTATTGATAGTACAATCTTCTGCTCGCAGTCAAAAAAATATCCTGAGAATGCGGGTAGAATTCTTGAAATGTACTTCAAAACCTCAAATATAGCTGCCGCCAGTTTTGTCCTATACAGTTGGCGGCAGCTATATGAGTGGCGGCGCTTCGCGCCGCCACTCATATTTGGGGTTTTACAGCAATGAGCATTTTCATGGTTCATGATAGAATTTTTATGCTAACCAAGTGTTAGACCTAAAAACCTTAGATGAAACTTCAGGTTTTATAGTTTTATTGATACGACTTAGGAGTATCTAGCCATGTCAAATAAAGTTGTATTACTCGACAAAGCCCAAATAAGTCTGGATAGCTTGCAAAAACAAGATTATTTGAGAGTTATCAAAACGATCGAATCCTTAGCGACTTTTCCTTTTAATACGTCACTACAAGTACATAAGTTGCATTTAAAGGAGAATTATTTCCTCGCAAGAGCAGGCTTAAAGTATCGATTGATTTTTCAGTGTCAAGACGATGAAATAATAGTCACTGATATTGTCAATCATGATCGACTACAAAGATTGTATGGCTCCATATCAAAGAAGGAACTTACAATTGAAACCGCTTGATTCTTTCAACTTTGACGTAAGAAGATGTATTACTGAACTTAATGAGTTTGAAAAGCTTCTCGATAAGGAAGAACTTCGAGAAGCTCAAGATGTACTACCATTTTTTAGAAGTAATTTACATCTATCGGCATTTATAGCTTCTTATGTAGCAGGAATAGTGAAATTTGATAGGATTAAACATGAATTTGCCGTTTTTGGCGATTTTCGTGCCGATCTAGTTGTTGGGGACTCGGTCAGTGGGACTTACTGCTTTATTGAATTTGAAGACGCTACTAAAAATAGTATTTTTGTCGAAAAGGGGCGAAGTACGTCTGATTGGTCTCCTCGATTTGAGCATGGCTTTAGCCAAATTGTTGACTGGTTTTGGAAGCTTGATGATTTTAGAAATACTGCCCAATTTCGTGCTGTTTTTGATAGTGATAGTATCAATTTTTATGGAATGCTAGTAATCGGTAGAGAGTCTTTCCTGTCACCTATAGATAAAAATCGACTTAAATGGAGATTAAACAAGGTGTTGATCGATTCTCAAAAAATAATTTGCATCACTTTTGATCAATTAGCTAGAGATATCAAAGATAGATTATCTTTATACCAACTAAGTTATGAGTCAGATTTATTTACGGAAATCGATTCTGATTTATTAGATATAGAGGAAGATGCTTAAAGCTTGCCCATATTGGCTTTCATGATAAATCGCTCAAGGGTGACAATCTCTACACGATCGCCATAGGGAATATATTGCTGTAAATCTCCTGAGATATAGAATTCGCGCAATGTCCAACCTTCGCCACCGAGAACTAAATAAGCTTTTTGATAATTGGGATTCTGTTCCATCGCATCCATTAAGCAAATTACCTCAAAGGGAACCTTCTGCTCGGCAGTGCCACCCACTTGCTGCCACTTTAAGGAAATTAAAATATTGCGATCGCCCCGATTTGCTACTACATCAATTTTATGTTTACCTCCGCCTGGACGGCTGCCGATATATTGCTGAGACTGGGAGAGATAGCCTCCGTAGATTAAAGAATGCAATACCATTTGTTCTAAAACGGCTCCAGTCTCAGTATTGCGAAGACTCATGATAGTTCTAGCCCCCAGTCGATTCCCTTGCTAAACCCTTTATAGGCGAGCATTTCCTTGGCGGGGACGCGATCGCCATTACAACTAATTCTTCTAGGAGCATCGAGAATTTTATACTCAAATCCCAGATCTTTGTAGAGGGAAAGAATGCGATCGGTTGCTTGATTAGAAGCGATCGCAGGGCAGTTTTGATTGGCTAACCATTGGGCTAAGCGCTCTTGTTCTGACCATTCAAAGCCATTTTTAGAATATTGTCGAAATTCTACATCGTAGGGAGGATCGGCATAAATTAGATCGTTTGCCGCAATTTTGATTTTGCCAAAATCTATGCTGGTAAACTTCCATTGTGAAAGTGTCGGTTTATAGGCGCTGAAATCGGAATTGTAATTAATGGTTTTATATTTCCCAAAGGGAACGTTAAATCCCCCCTTTTGATTAAAACGACATAGCCCATTATAACCAGTGCGGTTGAGATAGTAGAAGAGTTGCGCTGCGGTGCGAGTATTTCCCTCTCCATTCAGAATCAACCGATTGAATTCATCCCGTTGGGCGTAATAAAAAGTGCGGTCATATTTCGTCTCAATATCCAAACATAAACCCCTCTGTAACCATTTGTAGAAGTTGATTACATGGGGATTGATATCATTGAGTAAAGCCTGTTTCGGTTGTAAACCTAAAGCGATCGCTAATCCGCCACAAAATGGTTCTACCAATCGGCGATCGCTATATTTCTGCCAAGTATTCTGCAAATATTGGACGAGCCAGCGCTTACCACCAGCCCATTTCAAGGGAGGGGTAAGGCGTTCTGGTCTTACCGTAGATCCAGTGATATTAGCCACTTGTTTTGCTGAGGGCGTTATGAGCAGAGATGAGCGCGGCGACAGTGGCATGGTAAACAGGGAAATTAATGCTTACCTAATCTAGTACCACTAGGCAGCAACTAGCAAGCCTGCACTAGATTGCTTTGGCAATACATCAACCACATCCAACTTGGCACAGTAGGCGATATCTTCCGCACCATTGAGGTTTAGTAGGCGTTTACCGTGGCTAGCTTGATAAAACAGCTCCTCCACCTCTCCTTTCCATGTCTTGTACAGCGTTGCCGCCGCTACCGCCTCATCGTTACCAAAATCAGCTTCGTCTTCGAGGTTAGCCGCGATCGCACCTGCGCAGGTCGTATCCTCTAGGGAATAACTACCTTCCCAGCCAGAACCGACGATCCACACTGTCTCAGGCTTTGTTTCGCGCAAATATTTCAATACCGAACCGAGATTAATCATCGCGCAGGCTAAAACACTTTTAGCATTCTGGACTTTTTGGAGCGATCGCGTACCATTGGTGGTGCTCATAAAGATCCGTTTGCCTTTCACCACATCAGGCGTAAAGTCAAAGGGAGAATTTCCCAAATCAAACCCTTCTACCGTCTTTCCCCCCCGCTCGCCGACTCGGATCCGTAATTCTGGTGGATGCGCTTCGCTCACCCGTAAAAGCTCGTCAAGATCGGAGAATACTTGCACTCCTTCGGCTCCCGCAGCAAGGGCTGTGGCGATCGTAGTAGTTGCTCGCAAAATATCAACGGCGATCGCGCAGTCTGGATTCCCTTCAGTCGGAACTAACTCAGGGGTGTGATAAACAAAGATTTTCATTTACGGATCTAATGGTTGAGCTATCTACTATAAATTAAACTCTATGATCGTTTGTTTTGCAAGTTGGCAAGGACAAGAAGGGCTGAATTGCCTTGATTTTCCGATCATTTCCTCGCGTTACAATTAAGTAGCTAGGCATAAATAAACTTAAAACCTAGAAGAGCGTACCGCCCGCTACGCAGGCGGTACGCTCTCTGGTTTTGTTTTTTAATTATGCTGATCTACTTAGGAGCTTTAGGAAAAGTTAGTTATGGACTTTAGTGCCGCCTTACCAATTTTTGCAATTACCTTACGTGAAGGCGTAGAAGCTGCCCTCGTGGTAGGGATTGTCATGGCATATCTCAAAAAAGCCGATCGCAGTGTACTCAATCCTTGGGTGTATGGCGGTATTGCTACAGGTGTATTGGCGAGCTTTGTCGTCGGTATATTACTAAACTGGTTTTTAAAACAGGTCGAAGGTACTGATCCCGCTCAAGCTGCTTTTTACGGGCAATTGTGGCAGGGGATTTTAGGGCTTACGGCGATCGCGATGTTAAGTTGGATGTTGGTCTGGATGACTGAAAATGCTAAGGCTCTGAAGGGGGAAATCGAGGGGAAAATCGGTAAGGCGATCGCGAATGAACAAACAGCAGGTTGGGCGGTGTTTGTGCTGATTCTCATTGCGGTCTTGCGCGAGGGTTTTGAAGTAGTCATCTTTATTTCGGCAAAGTTGCAAGGCGGAGTTGTCCCGATTGTCGGGGCGATCGCGGGCTTAGTTGGAGCCGTGGCGATCGGAATTGCCCTATTTCAATTTGGAATTCGGATCGATCTAAAAGTCTTCTTTCAAGCGATGGGAGTTTTCCTGTTACTGATCGTTGCAGGGCTAGTCATCAGTGCGATCGGACATCTCGATAGGGCGATCGCTGCCTATGCCGAACTCTCACAGACTTCTATCTGTTTTCCTGCATCTTCTACTGTGGAAATGAGTTCTTGCTTGTTGGGTGGTTTGGTTTGGGATGTGCATGATGTTCTACCCGATAAAGAATTTCCAGGAATATTACTTAAAGCGATGTTTGGTTTTCGCGATCGCTTATTTTTAGGACAAGCGATCGGCTATTTCACTTTCCTATTCTCTGCGGGATTTCTCTATTTCCAAAGCCTCACCGTCAAGCCTATTCAGAATGTTAAGTAATCCCCAAGATGAGTGGCAGCGCGAAGCGCCGCTACTCATCTTGGGCTAGGGGCGGCGCTTCGCGCTGCCCCTAGCCTTATTTCAGAACTCTAGTGGCATTAGCGATCGCCGCTAAAGCCACACCAACATCGGCAAAAACTGCTTCCCACATCGTTGCCAAGCCGAAAGCCCCAAGTACGAGAAATATAGCTTTCACGGACAATGCGAAAATGATATTTTGCCAGACGATGCTGTGGGTTTTACGGGCAATTTGAATCGCTTCAGCGATCTTGGTCGGAGAATCATTCATAATCACGACATCCGCCGTTTCAATCGCCGCATCGGAACCCAAACCGCCCATGGCAATACCGACATCCGCCCGAGCGATTACAGGCGCATCATTGATGCCATCGCCCACATAAATTGCTTTCTCTGATTTGCCTAATTTACTGATAATCTTCTCGAATGCATCGACCTTTCCTTCAGGCAACAGTTCCGCGATGTAGGAATCGAGTCCTAACCTGCCTGCAATATCGGCAGCTACACCATTGTTATCCCCAGAGAGCATGATTACTTGCTTGATGCCGATTTTATGCAGATTTTGGATTGCCTCGATCGCATCGTCTTTGATTTCATCCGCAGCGATAATGTAACCTGCATATTTTGTATCTACGGCAAGATGCACCACGCTACCTGATACTTTGCAAGTATCGTGGGCAATGCTTTCTCGATGAAGGAGGCGATCGTTGCCAGCAATCGTCAAGCGATCGCCTAGCATCGCCCGAATCCCATGCCCAGCAATTTCTTCGTAATGGGAAACCTTGGTTAAATCCAATTCTCCTTTGTAGGCTTCCTTAATCGACTGCGCGATCGGATGGGTCGATTGGGCTTCGATATGACCTGCAATAGATAGTAATTCATCTTGGCTAAAGCCCTGTTCGGGGACGATCTGCGTTACTTTAAAGGTTCCCTTGGTTAAAGTTCCCGTCTTATCGCAGACAACCGTTTTTACATCGTTTAAGACATCTAAGAATGTCGAACCTTTGATGAGAATGCCGCGTTTCGCAGCCCCACCTATACCGCCAAAATAGCCAAGGGGAATGCTAATCACCAGACCACAGGGACAAGAAATCACCAAAATGACTAGGGCGCGGTATACCCATTCAGCTAGGTTTGCCTTAGGAATCAGCAGTGGGGGAACGATCGCGATCGCTAAGGAGATAAATACCACAATCGGCGTATAGATCTTGGCAAATTTAGTGATTAATTTCTCGGTTTCCGCCTTTTTGCTACTGGCATTTTCGACTAAATCGAGAATTTTTGCGATCGAGGACTCTCCAAATAACTGGGTGACTTGAATCTCTAAAATTCCAGTTTTATTGATGGTTCCTGCAAGGGCAATATCTCCTACGCGGACAGAACGCGGTATGGATTCGCCCGTGAGTGCTGAAGTATCTATTTGCGAAGTTCCCGCAATCACGAGACCATCGAGGGGAATCTTTTCGCCTGCGGTAACTGTAATGATGTCGCTGATCTGGACTAGATCGGGAGAAGTCTTAGTAATTACGCCATCAACTTTTAGGTTGGCATAGTCGGGACGAACTTCTAAAACCGCTTTAATTGATCGCCTTGAGTTGCCTACCGCATAGTCTTGGAAGAGTTCTCCTACTTTAAAAAACAACATCACACCGACCGCTTCAGGCAATTGATGAATGGCGATCGCTCCCAATGTGGCGATGGTCATCAAGAAGTTCTCATCAAAAATTCTACCCTTCAGAATGTTCCTGCCAGCAGTCATCAGCACGTTCCAACCGCTTAATAAGTAGGCAGGAATCAGAATCAAATACTCTGCCACGGCATAGGGCGTATTATGCAGTTGCTCGTTGTAAATGGAACCAATCAAAAACAGGACAATCACCACAAGCACGGGAATAGCTTCTTTCTGGAGATCGAATTCCTCAGAACCATGACTATGATCATGTCCGTCATGCCCATCATGGTCATGACTGTGATTATGCCCGTGATTCTGAGAGCTTTGAGGGTGTTGTGCCCCTTCGTCATGAGCGTGATGATGGCTCTTAGCGCTTTTAATCGGCTCGTCACCGCAACAATTTTTCCCCATACCTATACCTGAATACTTGAACAACTATTCAATAGATTAGCAGTAAACTGGTGTAATACCAAAGCTCAAAATGGTTTAGCCATTTTGAGCTTTGAGAACCATTACTGGGTTTGGTTTTTATAGCTGCCGCCAACTGTATCAGGACATAAAAGAGAGTTGCCGCGCTCCGCGCGGCAACTCTCTACAAAACTGTCGGAAGCAAGCGCAATTATGGCGGGATCGCCATAATTGCGCTTTAAGACTCAACTTCTTGCAAATGGTCGGCAACTTCTCGGTAGAGATTGACAATATGCTCGTCTGCAAGGCTGTAATAAACATTGCGTCCTTCCTTGCGGTATGTGACTAATCTCGCCGATCGCAAAATTCGCAGTTGATGGGATACTGCCGAATCGCTCATTTTCATAGCGATCGCTAGATCGCAAACACATAATTCCTGTTGGGCGAGAGCCGATATGAGGCGCAGTCGATGGGGATCGGATAACACCGCAAAAAAATCTGCCATTTGTTGAGCTTGCTTGAGCGCGACTAGCTCAGACTGGCAAGCTGCTACTTTATCTAAATGCACCAGATGAATTTCACAGTTTGGCGCATCATCAGTTTTGGCAGACTGGGTTCTGGCAGACTGTGGTTTCGATTTGGCTGGCATGGCAATAAAATTTGATAATAATTTAATGATAATTTAACAATAAAAATTGATAATCATTTTCAACTTTAATATTAACTTAGGCGATCGCCTAATACCAATCCCCAAAAGTATGGCTACTCTTTTGGGGATTACAACCCAAACCCAGTAAGGGTTTTAAAATTACAAAATGGCTACGCCATTTTGTAATTTGGTATAAGTAGCTAGGCATAATTAAAAACCAGAGCCAGAATCTGTAGCGCACGCGGAGCGTGCGCTACAGATTCTGAGGTTTGCGTCTGGCTACTTAGGCTAGGACTTAAACTCCAAAGCGAGAAGAGAGCTACGTCGTAGTCCTCTTCTCGCTTTGGGGTTGTAAGTTTATTTGTTTTAGCCAGTTATACCAATTCACGAAAGTGTGACAACACTTTTGTGAATTAAAAACCAAACCTAGTAATACCAAAACTAAAAATGGCGTAGCCATTTTTAGTTTTGGTATTACTACCCTAATCGCTGCATAATAGAAATAAAACCAATGAAGACGATCCTGTAAGTTAAGTAAGTTAAGTGGATTGTCTCGGTTAAACAGAGCAAGCAATTAGAGCAAGCAATTGAGTTAGCAATGCATTTTATTGACCGCGTTACGATACAAGTGAAGTCTGGAGATGGTGGTGATGGGCTAGTCGCATTTCGCCGCGAGAAATATGTACCTGCGGGTGGTCCAGCAGGTGGCAATGGCGGTAATGGTGGCTCGGTGATTTTGCAGGCAACAACGGATCTGCAAACCCTCTTAGATTTTCGCTTTGAGAATATCTTTAAGGCTGAAAATGGTGAACGTGGTGGACCTAGTAACATGACGGGGCGCAAAGGCAACGATCGCGTGATTAAAGTTCCCATCGGTACGGTGGTCATGAATGAGGAGACGGGCGAAGTTCTGGGCGATCTCACTGAGGTGGGTCAAACTCTATTTGTGGCAAAAGGCGGTAAAGGTGGACTGGGAAATAAATATTTCTTGAGTAATCAAAATCGGGCTCCTGACTACGCCTTACCAGGGTTGCCAGGAGAAGAACTCACCCTCTATCTGGAGTTAAAGCTGATCGCGGAAGTGGGGATCATTGGTTTACCCAATGCTGGTAAATCGACGCTGATCTCCGTCGTATCGGCAGCTCGTCCTAAAATTGCTGATTATCCCTTCACTACCCTTGTCCCAAATCTCGGTGTTGTGTCTAAACCATCGGGCGATGGGATCGTTTTTGCGGATATTCCTGGATTAATTGAAGGCGCATCTGACGGAATTGGCTTAGGGCATGACTTTTTGCGTCATGTCGAACGCACAAAGTTGCTCATTCATCTGATCGATGTCACCCAAGAGGAGCCTCTAAAGGCTTATCACACCATTCAAGAGGAGTTAGAGGCTTATGGTCACGGCTTAGCGGATAAGCCGCAAATTGTGGCGCTAAATAAGATCGATGCGATGTTGCCTGAGGATGTGGAGGCGATCGCGGCGCAGTTCGATTTTCCGATTCTCTCCATTTCGGCTGCCTCGAAAAAGGGACTAGATAAGCTGCTGCAAGGGGTCTGGAAGCTATTGGAGCAGTTCGATCTCGACAATCCCTAATTCATCATCCTAATCCATAAAACAATCCATAAAAAAACATAAATTCTGTGCATCGCACCGACTCTAATACCAATTCACGAAAGTGTGACAACACTTTTGTGAATTATAGCTGTCGCCAAATGTATTAGGACATAAACCCCAAGAATTGAGTGGCGGCGCTTTGCGCCGCCACTCAATTCTTGGGGTTTGATTTGTCTTCATTCAAGTGACTGTAGCTATAAAAAACAAACCCAGTAAGGGTTTTCAAAGCTCAAAATGGCGTAGCCATTTTGAGCTTTGGTATAAATCCTTTCCTTTTTATTTGAACATGAAGAAATTGCCAAAAACGGCGAGGGTAGTTATTTTTTTGTTGGGCATATCCGTTTCGTACAGACTAAACAATCCAAAGTTTTGCTGTTTGGTGGCATTACCGATGACGGGTTTGAGTGCTACTTTGCCTTGGGAGATCACAAACTTGCAAGACTGCTGAACGGTGATCGGGATATTGTCACCCCCACAAAGGGAGTTTTTCCCCGTTTCGGAAAATTGCTCGGTGGCATATTCGACATAGCGCTCTTTACTAGGGTTGGTGGTCGCCATGATCCCAGCGATCGCGATACCCACAATTAAAACTGTTTGTAATTTCATTTTGTAATTGCATAATGGCAATCGAAAATTATTTCATGATTGGCGCGATCGCTTCTTGGCTGATTTGGCAAATTTCCCGATGACAATGCCCGTTGCTGGCGACGATTGTCCCCCACTGGCGAAGTTCGAGATTGTTGTAAGACAGCAGGGATAGGTCGGAATGGGTGAGTTGTCCACCTGCTTCGGTGAGAATGATTTCGGGAGCGCAGTAGTCCCAATCCTTAGGGGCAGATTTGCCCGAAACAGAGATATAGACATCGGCATGACCCGAGGCGATCGCTGCAAATTTACCGCCAATGCTACCAACGGCAATTTCGGCTGCTTTGGGTAGTTGGTGGAGAATGTTTTCTAGTTGGTAGTTGCGGTGGCTGCGGCTGGCGACTACTACCATTTCGGTGAGGGCGATCTTGTTGGAAACTTTGATCGGTTGCCGCAAGCCGTCCCTAGTCTCGATATAGGCTCCATTGCCTAATATGCCCTGAAATAGACGATCTTGGGCGGGGGTTGCTACGAGTCCGAGTACGGGACGCTGGCGATAGGTTAAGCCAATATGTACGGCAAATTCGTTGGTGCGGCGAATAAAGTCACTTGTGCCATCCATTGGATCGATAATCCATACCCATTCATGATCGAGGCGATCGATATTATCCTCAGTTTCTTCACTGAGGTATGCAAAGTTATCCGTGCCAAAGGTTTGCTTTAGCTGGCTCAAGATGAAATCATTAGCCGCTAAATCGGCGGAGGTGACGTTGCCTTCTTCGCCACCTTTAAAGGTGATTTCTAGGTCTTGTGGCTCTTGGTAATACTTCATCAGAATATCTCCTGCTCCCCAAGCGATCGGGCGAGTCAGTGACATAATTTCGTTTAAATTCAGCATCTTGAATTTTGGTGAAGCTAATGATTTGTACTATAGCGTAACCAAATACAAAAAAGACATGAAAGTCCTTATGGGAGATATCCATACTGTTAATCTCATGATTAAAAAAACAAAACATGAGGGGGTAATGTCTGCTAAGTAGCTAAGCATAAGTAAACTTAAAACCTAGAGGAGCGTACCGCTCGCTACGCGGGGCAAGTTGCCTCTGTGATGGTGCTGTATTGTGCGGTGGTGATAAAAGTACGCAGGATCGAGATATTAAGTTATCTAAGAAGTATTGGAGAGATTATGCAAAGCGTGAAGGTTCCGACAAGTAGAGATTATCAAGAGTATTTAGTTAATTCGCTCAAAGATCCTGAAAGGGTGGCTGGCTATATTGCGGCAATTTTGGAGGAATCCGATCCTGAGCCTGAGTTGTTGGCTTCGGCGCTTGATGATGTGGCGATCGCTTTGGGCGGTGAAGGAGATCGCTCATGGGTGAAAGATTTCAGCGCAAGTAATAAAAGTCAAGCGGTGTATGAGTTGGCGGCTTGGTTGAATAGTTTTGGGCTAAAATTAACTGTAAGTGTCAAGCAATTGGAGCAAGCATGAAATTTCAAGTTATTCTTGAACCAAGTGAAGATCTAGGCTTTACGGTTTATGTGCCGTCCTTACCAGGTTGTATCAGTGAGGGCGACTCTCTTGAGGAAGCGCTCGAAAATATTCAAGAGGCGATCGCGCTTTATCTAGAACCTGTTGAGGATGATTTGCTGATGTCTTAACGGACAAGGCTTTAGGAGGTTGGAGTATGAGCATGGGACAGATTAAAACTCACGAAGATTTTTTGATTGAGTCTCTCAAAGATCCTGAGGAGGCAGCGGCTTATGTGTCTGCTGTTTTAGAAGAGGAAAAGCCTGAGATTGATTTGTTGCCTTTATGTTTAGGTCATGTTGCGATCGCTTTGGGTAATGATGGCGATCGCGCCTTGGTAAAAGATTTTGGCGCAAGTGGTAAAAGTCAAGCGGTGTATGAGTTGGCGGCGTGGTTGAATAGTTTGGGGCTAAGGCTAGTGGTGACGGTTAAACCAAGTTAACTAGATTTTTTATGAAATTTAAGACACAAAAAAATGACTGCGGTGGGCAAAGATTGTTTAACTGTTGGATCAAAAGATTGAAAATTTCGTCGATATAGATCAATATAGGGCTAAAAGTTATTTAGCTTAGAGCAAGCAAATGGCTAATAAATTCTCAGCGAACGCACCAACATTGGGATATCTGTATCAAATCAGATATGCTCTTTTCGTGCTGCTACAGAGAATTGCAAATGAACCAGATGCTAAAATCTCTATTGAGATTTTAGATGATGTTGCTTTTGAAGATAACGGTCAACCACTTGAGTTACACCAACTTAAGCATCACATAAACATAAAGAAGGAAGCTTCGCTAACTAACTCTAGTACGGATTTATGGAAAACTATCCGTATTTGGAGTGAAAATCTTGACAAAAATTCTAATGTCTCTCAAGAGATAGCTCTCATACTCGTTACAACTGCTACAGCTCCAAACGGTTCTATTGCTAGTAAGTTGCGGCATGGTAGCTCTAGAGATGAAGGAGAAGCTTTAGGTGAAATGTTAAAAGTCATAAAAGATTCAAGATCTGTAAGTAATCAGCCTTGTTACAACGCTTTTAAAAGCCTATCAAAAAAGCAACAGCAGTTTCTAATTAGTAAAATACAAATAGTTGATCAATCTCCAAACATTGCTGATCTTGAAGACAAAATCGTAAAAAGGCTTAGACTCTCTACACGGTTTCCTCAAGCCTTAAAGTCTAGGCTTGAAGGTTGGTGGTTTGAACGTACAATCAATCATCTTATGGATGATAATCATGCTCCTATCAGTGGCATTGAATTACAAAGCAAGATTGACAGTATTTCAGATGAGTTACGACCCGATACTCTTCCAAATGACTTTCCTGTATTAGTTGAAAAAGATGAAACTGAAATCGCAAGCAGTGACCGCATATTTGTCGAACAACTACGGTTGATTATGCTGGGGAATACTAGATTGAGGTTTGCAATTGGCGATTATTATCGAGCTTTCAGTCAGCGCACAAAATGGCTTGATGACGGACTAATACTACCAGATGAGTTGGAAAAATATGAGGATATATTGGTAGGTGAATGGCGTAGACAATTTGAAATCATGAAAGAAGAACTGCCAAATGGTTTGCCTAGTGAAAGTAGAATGATTGAACTTGGTAAGTCTCTATTTAAATGGGCAGAGACAAATAATCATACTCCAATTCGTCGTGATTTTTTGGGTGACTTCTCGCGCGGAAACTATCATATCTTATCCAATCAACTTAAGGTGGGATGGCATCCAGATTTTCAAAGTCGGTTAAGTCACTTGATCACGCAAGCCGTAACCCAAATAGTATGATGACAAGCTGGGAATTAAGACCTACTGATGTTGCAAATCTATTTAATCCTGCTTTTTGTGGGGAGATAATTCGTGTATGTGTTAAGTCTTATAATAAGGAATCTAACGAACCGTTCCCATATCTTTTAAGCTTTCTAATTTTACCAACTTTGCTATATAAAGACGTGAGACAGACTATGCAAGGTCGTTATCTTAATACTTGGCTACAGCAGAATATTGAAGTTCGCATTAATTTTGCTCAACGTACTAGATCTTTGGTTCCAATTACCCAAGAATCAATTGTATTTTTACTACAGATTGGTCTGCTAAATCTTGATCAAAATGGTGGTTTAGAAGCAAGAAAGTTTAGAAAATCTTCTAGTAAAAGTCAAAACGAGTTTCCGATTTCAGATTTTTATGAAAAATCCGAACTTTTGGGTAAATGGTTTGCTAGAGTAGGAGACATACGATCAATTTATATCATGTGGGGAATTCAGCCTTAGTTTATGCAAATACTAGACATTATTCTTTATTCAAAACATGGTGAAAGACGCATTTTACCTTTGAGGCAGGGGGGAATTAATATTATTACTGGTAGATCTAAAACTGGTAAGTCAGCTCTTATAGATATTGTAGATTATTGTCTGGGTAGTAGCTCTTTTAATGTTCCCGCAGGCGTTATCAGAAATACTGTAGATTGGTTTGCAATTCGGATACAGTTTGCATCTTGTCAGATGTTTATCGCTAGAAAAAACAAATCTGCGTATTTGATTGAAGCCAATGAAATTACAATTCCCGAAAATATTCCTGCTCAAAATATAACTTCTGAAGCTATAGAAAAACACATAAACAGTCGATTGGGTATTTCTCCAAATCTAAACATTCCTCCAGATACTCAAACTCGCCGTCCATTAGAAGCAAATTTTCGTCATGCTCTATTTTTTAGCTTTCAAGATCAAAATGATCTAACCGCAAAAAATAGGTTATTTCATCGCCAAGATACTTTTTTACTGCAATCTATTAAAGACACTCTCCCATATTTTCTTGGTGTTATTCGAGAAGATACCTTAGCATTACAGCAAGAATTAAGAAAAGCAACAAGGAAATTAAGTCTATTACAGAGACAACTGCGTGAAAAAGATTTAATCAAAGGAGAAGGAAGTAGCCAAGCTATTAAGTTGATTTCAGAAGCAATAGAGTCTGGACTAATAAATTCTAATATAGAAATACCTACAACTATCGAAGAGCTAGTTTCTTTGTTACAACAAGTCTGCTTGACAGAATTAAATGAGAATTATGACCCCGAAAATTCAGATAGAGAGTATGAACTAAGGGATAGAGCAAGAGAACTGCAAGAAGAAATTGAACAGACCAAATCTATGATTCAAGCTGCCAAAATTCATGCTCAAGAAGCTGAAGGATATACATCAGCAGCAGAACAACAACAATTAAGACTTGAGTCAATTGGTCTTTTCGATGGCATATTACAAAAATCACCTCACAATTCGTCAATATGTCCTTTGTGTTCACAAAATATGCTTCAGCCAATCCCAAGCGCTGATGCCATTAAGAGATCATTGATGAATCTTAGTAGGGATTTGGAGTTTGTTGAAAGAGATAGACCAATATTAAGAGATTATATTGACAATCTTCAGATAGAACTAGAGGCTAAAATCTTAGAACGCAGAAGTACTAATGCAGCTTTACAAGGAATTATAAATCAGCAAGAGGAATCAAGAAGATGGCAAACAATTATATCTAATCAAAGTAGAGTCATTGGAAGAATAAGTCTTTGGCTAGAGAATATAAATATTGAAGATGAGACTCATGAAATAAACTCTCTTATTTCTCAGTTAGAAGCAAGAATAGAAGAAATAGAGGATCTCCTTGATTCAGACAACAAAGATGAAAGAATGGAATCTATACTTACTCGCATTGGAAACCGCATGAAAATCTGGGCAACAGAGATGGAGTTAGAGTATGTTGACGAAGAATCAGCGATAAGACTAGATCTTACTAGAGGAACAGTAGTAGTTGAAGGTGCAGTAGAAGATGGAGTTTCTCAAAGTCGCAGAATTCCAATGTCTCAAATGGGTAGTGGAGAGAATATTTTAGGCTATCATCTAATTGCTCACTTAGCACTACACAAGTTTTTTGCAGATAATCACCGTCCCACTCCTAGATTTTTATTTATTGACCAACCCACACAAGTTTATTATCCCGAAGATAGACTAGAACTCTTAAATAGTAGAGAAGATGGTGATTTGCAAATTCTTGATGAGTCTGATAGAGACAAAGTTCAAAGAATGTTTAGATTTATTTTTAAAGTAGTGAATGAACTAGCCCCTCATCTTCAAGTTATTATCATGGATCATGCAAATATTTTAGAAGATGACGAATTCCAAGAATCTATTGTAGAGATTTGGAGAGATGGGAATGCTTTAATACCACTTTCTTGGATTCAGTAATCCCTAAACTTTTCTGTTTGCCCTTTGTATCAAGACTGCAAATCAAGAGATCGCCCAACTCTGCCAAATCCTAGAACCAATCCAAATACGCCCATTCACAGGAGGACAAACTACCCAAGAACTCATAACCAAAATCAATGCTTGGCTATCTGAAATGTAAAACAGGAGAAATAAAATGAATACTTCAACAATTGCCCCAATTACCACATTACCCAAAAATCTTCCCCTTGATGGCGCGATCGCTATAACACTACAAGACGGAGTAATGATCTTTCGCGCATCGCAAAACATCCAACAGCGCATCGAGAACCTACTCGACAAACGCGAAGAAAACCCACTTACTGAAACAGAAGAACAAGAACTAGACGACTTTGCCGCGATCGATGACTATCTCAGTTTTGTCAATCGGATGATTCGCAATAACTTCCTTATGACAAGTGAATCATCATTATCAAAAGATTGGCTTAGCGAAGAAGAAAATGAAGCATGGAAAGACTTACCCTGAAATACTGATCAGTCCCTAAAAGTTTACTGCCACACAATCACATCAATCGAATAGAGAAATAAAATGGATTACTTACTACTTCAAGAAGCTACCGAAAACTTTAATAACTTAATTAATCAAGTCAGCACAAACCATAAACCAGTAATGATTAAAGGCTCAGAAAATGACGTAGTTATGATTTCTAAAGAAGACTGGGCAGCAATCGAAGAGACTATCTATCTTAACTCTATACATGGATATATAGACTCGCTTAAAGAGGTCATGACTAGCCCCAGAAGTGAGTGGGTAAATGCTCAAGAGCTAGGATTGTAATCATGAAAGACTATCAAATCAACATTTTTTACAGCGAAGAAGATGGGGCTAATATTGCCGATATCCCTGATTTGAAATATTGCTCAGCGATCGCAGAAACTCCACAGCAAGCCCTCAATGAAGTAATGCTAGCTAAAACTGCATGGCTTGAAGCAGCAAAGGCAGAAAACAAAACAATTCCCAAACCGCGCTATCGCCCTGTAATTTATCAAATCGTTGCTTAGAATGGCGCGATCGCCATAACACTACAAGACGGAGTAATGATCTTTCGCGCATCGCAAAAAATCAAAAAACGCATTGAGAACCTAGAAACCCTCAAAGCCCAAGTTCGCGATCGCGCAAAGCTATAGAGGTGGTAAATTCGTTTGATTTGTTTGATTTAATAATCGCCGTATATTTTTCTATCATTTCTCAAGGTTGCTAATCGGGAAATATTTGCGAACTTAGACCTAGAAACACCCGCTAGAGTGAAGATATACCTCTACTTTCTAGGTTTAAGCATTATCATAGGATATACATTTCATTTTTGTTAGCGATACCAATCACTTTAGGTGAGATGAAACTTAAGAAGAGCAGAACTCAATCCCCACAAGGTTTTGCCTTTAAGGATCGTCTTGATTTTTTTAAGTCGCTAGAGAATTAATTCCTTAGCGGTAAAAAGTTTGATATCTGTTTATTCCTAGACCTGAGGCAGTTTAACCCAATGTATACAGTTTTAGAAGCGATCGCCACTGCCAATCCTCCCTATAAACTCACCCAGTCTGAAGCCGCAGACTTTATGTTAAAAACCGAAAGCTTGTCTGCTGCGATTAGAAAAAGAATTCCCTCCATCTATGCAAATTCAGGAATCGACTATCGCTATAGCTGTCTCGCTGACTATGGCGGCAATCTGCCAGAATTTGAACTCTATCCCCAAAATTGGGAACTCTCACCCGCACCGACCACCTTCAGCCGCAATCAGAAATATACACTTTATGCCCCTAAAATCGCTTTGCAAGCTGCCCAACAAGCGATCGCTGAAGCAGACAATCTGCAACCCGAAGACATTACCCATTTAATCGTCGTTAGTTGTACGGGCTTTTCTGCTCCTGGTATCGATATTCATTTGATGAAACAACTGGGGCTTAGGGCAACGATTTCCCGAACGATGATTGGATTTATGGGCTGTCATGCTGCCTTTAATGGACTGAGGACTGCCGATGCTATTTGTCAGAGCGATTACAAGGCAAAAGTTCTCTTGGTCTGTGTGGAGCTATGTTCGTTACATTTTCAAGTCGCGGACACCCTAGAAAACACAATTATCAATGCCATTTTTGCCGATGGAGCGGCGGCGGCAATTCTCTCTTCCCATCCCTTTGCGGAGGCTGAAGGCAAACTTGCCTATACCGATGGCTATAGTTTCTTGATCGATAATACTGAGGAGTTAATGAATTGGACGATTGGTGATACGGGCTTTTTGATGGGATTATCGCCTAGGGTTCCCGATATTGTTGCCGATTACTTGCCCAATTATCTACAAAACTTTTTAGATCCGCACCATCTCACCCTAAACGATCTCGATTTTTGGGCAATTCATCCTGGAGGAAGGAGAATTATTGAAAAGATTCAGGCAGGCTTTGGCTTAAGCGACTCTATGGTGAGCGATTCCTACGAGATTTTACGTCGTTATGGGAATATGAGTTCACCCACGGTGCTATTTATTTTAAAAAAGATTTTAGAAAGAAATCGGGCGGGAATCCATGCGCCGTTACAGAATGGGATTGGCTTAGCTTTTGGGCCTGGACTATCGATTGAAGGATGTCTATTTCAGATAGTCTAAAGAAGTACTAATATCAATTCCCAAAATGGCAACGCCATTTTGGGAATCTCAAAATCTTACAGGGTTTCTTTTTAATTCCTTGAAGTTTTGGCTCACTTCAGTGAATTGGTATAATCTAGAGATGAGTATAGGTGGTGCAAAGCACTGCTTATACTCATCGGAAATAATAGGAGCAGATATGCCTTCATTCCAAATTCGCACCGATCGCGATGAATTAATGGATGATTTCACCATAAAGGATGAGCGTCTTACCGATGCGTTGGAACAACTTCGCCCGATTAATCAACTCCTTGGTGGTTATGAGACGACCATGGCAGTTCTCGCTCCATTTCTACGATCGCAATCAAAAGCAAAACCAAATCAAACAATTCGCATCCTTGATTTAGGCACGGGGATTGGCGATTTCCCTGAATATATCGTGCGTTGGGCGGCGGCGCAGTCTCCTGCGATCGCTGTTGAAGTTGTGGCGATCGATGCCAATCCTGTGACCGTAGATTATGCCCGCGCCGCTCTCGCCAAGCGAATGCCGCTTCCACTACAAGCCAAAATCAAGGTAGAAGTAGCGGATGCTTTAGCGCTGCCCTATGCCGATCGCGAGTTTGATGTGGCGATCGCAGCGATGTTTTTACACCATTTTGCCCATGACAATGCCGTGCAAATTGTGCGATCGATGCAGCGCGTATCCAAGCAAGGAATTCTCATCAACGATCTCCATCGTCATCCCCTTGCCTATTATGGGATTTATGCGCTGACAAGGATTTTGCCTGCGGCTCCCATGGTTCGCAATGATGCGCCACTGTCGGTATTACGGGGATTCAAATTCCCTGAATTAGTAAATATTGCCGAATCCGCAGGCTTGAATAATTTTTCCCTCAAGTGGCGCTATGCCTTCCGTTGGGTATTACATACCGTGAAGTTATAGCACTATAGCTACAGTCACTTGACTTAGGACAAATCAAACCCCAAGAATTGATTGGCGGCGCTTTGCGCCGCCAATCAATTCTTGGGGTTTATGTCCTGTTAGACTTGGTGACAGCTATAGGAACCGTAACTTTTGAGCAATCTTTATGTTGGTAAATCCTGAGAAAAAAATTTGCTCTTAGGTTCATTCTAGAGCATCATGAAAGGAGATGGCGATATTATCCGAGGACATCCGAGGAGAACCTATGAATTCTACTTATAAAGCATTTTGGTTAGAAGCTGGCGATCTCATCGTCATCGACCAAACCCAACTTCCCTTTCGATTTGTGACGAAAACCCTCAAAACTAGCGCCGATGCAGCCCTTGCCATTCAGGATATGACCGTGCGGGGTGCAGGGGTAATCGGTAACGTGGCTGCGTTTGGGGTGTACTTGGCTGCTAGGGAAAGTAAGGGCGATCTCGATCGGATTAAACCCCTTGCGGCAGTTATTCGCAGCGCTCGTCCGACAGCCGTAAATTTGATGTGGGCGGTCGATCGCTTGATTTCTGTTCTCGACAAAGCTCCTGCCAATAGCGATCTAGTAGAAGTAGCTCTGAAAGAAGCGATCGCCATTGCCGATGAAGATGTCATAGGAACCCGCAATATTGGTAGATTTGGCTGCGAACTAATAGAGGCGATCGCCAAAACTAAGCCTAATGGTGAACCCGTTAATATTCTCACCCATTGCAATGCGGGATGGTTAGCGATCGTCGATCGCGGTAGTGCGTTAGCTCCCATTTACGAAGCAAGCGATCGGGGGATTAATATTCACGTATGGGTCGATGAAACCCGTCCGCGCAATCAGGGGGCAAATTTGACCGCATGGGAACTGGGGCAGTCGCATATTCCCCATACCCTCATTGCTGACAATACGGGTGGATTATTAATGCAATATGGCAAGGTCGATCTCTGTATCGTAGGAACCGATCGCGTTACCCGCAGTGGTGATGTGGCAAACAAAATCGGCACTTACCTAAAGGCTCTGGCGGCTTTTGACAATCAAGTTCCTTTTTACGTCGCTTTGCCCAGTTCCACCTTTGATATGCAAATCTCGGACGGTATCAAGGAGATTGCCATTGAAACCCGCAGTGCTGACGAGGTTCTCTATATGCAAGGTCTATTGGATGATGGCAATATCGGCAAAGTCCGTGTCGCCCCCCTTGAAACCACGGCGCTAAACTATGGATTTGATGTTACTCCCGCTAAATTTGTGACGGGATTGATTACGGAGCGCGGTATTTGTGAAGCTGCGGAAACGGCGATCGCAGGAATGTTTCTCGATCTCATTCCTTAAGCTAGAGATGCTAAATCTATCTTGAATAGTTTTGGCGATCGCTTACAGCAATTATCGATCAAACGAACCACAGGGAAATTTTTGAAAGCGTTGCTTCGCAACGCTTTCAAAAATTTCCTTGGTTTGGGCTTGAGCGCAGAGCGCGGTAAAGCTTAAAATTTAATCCGCCGATAAATTTCTGACATCGGAAGTTCTAAGTTCAAGCTCTGTAAATGTATAGCCTGCTCTAGGCGATCGCATATTTCTAATTGCCAGCGATCGCGATTATTTTGGTTGTTATTTTGGCGATCCAGTTGGTAATACTGCTCCACATAGGGTTCTGATTGACTGACGAGCAAATACTCGCAGAAGCTAGGAATAGAGCGATATTTTCTAAACTTGTCGCCGCGATCGTAGCCTTCGGTTGAGGGAGATAGAACTTCCACAATCAATAAAGGATTTAGAATTTCATCAGTGCGATCTTGATTAAATACGGGTTCGCCATTAACAACCATGAGATCGGTGTAAGTACCGCAGTTATAATCAGAAATCCATACTCGTAAAGCGCTGTTGTATAACTGAAAATCAGTATCTCTAAGCAAAAATCCTAGGTAACTCAATAGATTGACTGAGATCGTGCTATGAGTTTCTGTTGCTCCAGATATAGTAATCATTTCTCCGTTGCGATATTCATAACGTTCCTCAGATGTTTCAGCGATCGCCCGATATTCTTCAAGGGTCATGCGAACTTTGCCATCTGAAGCTTCAGATTCTGGAGATATATTTTTGGCGATCGGTTTAGCTTGAGCGATGACCATGATCGTACCTCTGAGAATGGCGTAACGTTAAGATCTAATTATAACGCTGAGAATTCCCAAAACCAGAACATGTACCGCCCGCGTAGCGGGCGGTACATGTTCTTAGCTATTTATTTGAATTTGTCGAGAATGCGGCGCATGGCTTCATTCACGTTATCGCGACTGTTGAAAGCCGAAATGCGGAAGTAACCTTCACCTGCCGCGCCAAAGCCAGAGCCGGGGGTTCCTACTACATTGCAGCTTTGCAAGAGCTTATCAAAGAAATCCCAACTGGTCAGCCCTGTGGGAGTCTTCACCCATACATAGGGAGCATTCTCGCCACCATAGACAGCCAAACCTGCTTCGGTCAATTTCTCACGGATAATCTTGGCATTTTCCATGTAGAAGTCAATTAAGGCTCTAGTTTGCGCTTTTCCTTCTTCAGAATAGACTGCCTCCGCACCACGTTGAACGATGTAGGAAACGCCATTAAACTTAGTGGATTGACGACGATTCCAGAGCTTCCATAATTCGACGTTAGAACCGTCTTTCGCTTTGCCGATCAAGTTCTTAGGAACTACGGTTAACGCGCAACGAGTACCCGTAAATCCTGCATTCTTGGAGAAAGAACGGAACTCGATCGCACATTCCTTAGCGCCTTCAATTTCGTAGATCGAGTGAGGAAGACTAGGATCGCTGATAAATGCTTCGTAGGCGGCATCAAAGAAGATGATTGAACCATTGGCGCGAGCATAATCAACCCATGCTTGCAAATGTTCCTTAGTGGCAGTTGCGCCTGTGGGATTGTTGGGGAAGCAGAGATAAATCAGATCGACTTTTTGAGTAGGAATCTCGGCAGTAAAGTTGTTTTCGGCAGTGACGGGCAAATAAACTAAGCCTTCGTATTCGCCTTTCTCGTTGATATCGCCTGTATGCCCTGCCATGACGTTGGTATCCACATACACGGGATAGACAGGATCGGTAACGGCGATAATATTGTCATCGCCAAAAATATCGAGAATGTTGCCGCAGTCGCACTTGGAGCCATCGGAAATAAAAATCTCGGAAGCGTCAATATCACAGCCTCTTGCCTGAAAATCATTGGCGGCAATCTTTTCACGCAACCATGCGTAGCCTTGTTCGGGACCATAGCCCTTAAATGAACTGCGATCGCCCATATCTTCAACCGCTTTGATCATGGCATCACGACATGCCTCTGGCAAGGGTTCGGTGACATCGCCAATGCCAAGGCGGATCACTTTTGCGTCAGGATTTGCCTCGATAAAGGCGTTTACCCGTCTTGCAATTTCGGGAAACAGGTAGCCTGCCTTGAGTTTGAGATAGTTGTCGTTAACGGTAGCCATGATGGATGAGTTAATCTTTTTTGATTTTTGTATAGTTTTATATTATGCCTTGATGAAGTTGCTAATGCGAACAATCAATAAATGACAAGCATGATTACGACGATCGCTTTTTGTGGCACACTTCAAAGGAAAGTTGCGATCGATAAAAGCAAACATCAAATTCCATAAAAAAGTTGACTTGTCCTAAAATTATGAGACTAGGCATTGCATAACGTGTAATTTTTCGGCTCGGCTTAATTGTCGTAATAGCGGCATTAATTCGATCATGGTCATAGATTTAATACAATAACGAAACTACGGCTCATGCTCTTGGTAATTTGGAAGTAGTGTTAGGTTGGTTGCATTATATTTTTCAAAATTGCGAAAATAATCTAGAAAATAAGGATTAAAAAACATGTCATTTAGTCAGTACAAAAGTTTAGGCGAGACCCTTAAGGAATTAGAAATTTCCTTCGTAGAAGAAGACTTTATGCAAGAAGTTCCCTTTGATATTCGTGATTATTTTCTGACAGATCTTGAGTTTATGTTAAACGAGGGAGTCGTGGATAACTCTGAGTATGCCATTTGCGAGAATTTGATCTATCCTATTTTGAAGGAAGTTTGGAAACCTCTTGCTAAAAAGTTTACGTTGTGGAGTCATCAATATCTTAACTACACTGAGAACTTAACTGGCTTTCCTGAATACATTTTGGCAAAGCGATCACCTCTTGGCAAAGTGGTATTTGATAAGCCCTATTTTTTACTGATCGAAGCTAAACAAGATAATTTTGATGCGGCTTGGGGGCAGTGTTTAGCAGAAATGTATGCCGCCCAAAAGTTGAATAATCTAGAAGCATTAACTGTCTTTGGGATTACTTCTAATGGTAAATTTTGGCAGTTTGGGAAACTTGATCGCACTACTTTTACTCGCAATAAAATCTTTTATAGCATTCAAGAGATACAGCATTTGTTTGCGGCGGTTAATTTTATTTTTCAAGACTGCGATCGCCAGTTAAGCGCGATCGCTGTCTGAATAGCGGCATTAATTCGGTCATGGGCATAAATTTAGTCCAATAACTTACAACAAGTATACTTTTGCTTTCTGTGTTTGCGTATTTTTAAACTAGATTACAATTTATACAAAGTAATCTTTAAATTCTTTGTTATGACATCACAAGAACTACAAAAACAAGCCTTGCAGTTGCCAATTAGCGATCGCTGGCAGTTGGTGCAAACTCTTCTAGAGTCTCTAAAACGCGAGTCTCAACCAAGTGTAAAACGCGGTAATCTATCGAGCCTTAGAGGTATAGCCAAAAGTTCGGCTGGAATGGATGAACTTGATGCTAAGGACGATTATGTTAACTATCTCACTGAAAAATACCAGTAATGCGAGTTCTGATTGACACTAATGTTGTTCTTGATTTCTTGCAAGAACGTGAGCCATTTGTAAAAGATACAGCGAGATTGTTTGCGCGAATTGATGCTGGTGAAATTGAGGGATTTATTGCTGCGACGACAATCACCAACATCTATTACATTGTCCGTAGAGCCGCAGGAATGGATGCAGCCCACAATGCGATCGCACAAGTCTTAGCGGATCTAAATATTTGCCCTGTAGATCGAGATGTTTTAGAACAGGCTATCAAACTTAATTTTCGAGATTTTGAGGATGCGGTGCAATATGCTTGTGGAGTTGTACATAGTGTGGATGTAATTGTAACTCGTGATGTATCTGGGTTTATCAGTGGAGATATTCCAGTAGTTTTGCCGAAAGATTTTGATGATTTTACGATATAATAGATGCTCGTCTATATCCCTTGTTATAAGGGCTTTGCGACCGCTTTTATACAGCTTAAATACACGTCAGTTTAAACATTTTATTTGAAAGGAATATATTCAACTGTGTTCATCCATTCGTAAGCCTCAGAAGCTTGAGCGATCAATTCTAGATCTTTGACAAATTGCCCAATTGTGCCGCCGAGTTGATGTCCAAAGATTAATCCTGCAAACTGTTTGCCTTCTACTTGCCAAGTCTCAGCTAGAACTCGAAAGCGAATGTCTTGGGTAAAGAGAACTCGTTTAAGTTCTGTTGTTCGTTCTAAAAGTTGATCGTCAGGTAATTCTGTGGTTTCATCCTCAAAGGCTGTTAGTACGTCTATGCCCTTACGTCGCAGTTGTTGTGTAATTGCTTGAGGGACATGAACATCCATATACAAAGCGATCGCCATTTTAGAGAACTCCTTGCGCTTTCATCCTGATATAAAAAGGCGATCGCACAGATTGGCTAGTACTTCCTTGGACTTGCTCCCATTCTTCTTTGATTTCTTGGTCAATTTCTTTTTGGTGATCGAAGTAATAACCCATTGCTGCATGAGCTTCGGCGGGTGTTAGGTAAAGGTGTTGACGGCATATTTCTTCGACTGACCAGCCATAGGCGAGATAGTCCATGACAATTTGTGCTACTCGAATGCGTGGTAAGCGTTGCAGTCTGGCGGGTTGGTTGTCGCTTTTTTCGATATGTGGATAACTTAGGGCTAACATGATTATTTTTACCTAACTAAGCTGTCATGCTCTTACAGTATAGTCTTTACTGACTTTAACAAGTAGCTTTTAACAACAGATAAAGATTAGCGAATTCTATTTAACGCAATTAAGCCATTACTGATTCTTTAACTTGATCTCGTACTTGAAACTCTTTTAGGAATTTAAAAAACATTTCAAAGCCTGTCTTTTCATCGTGACAGGAGAGCATGATTAGTTTTGCCCATGAGGTAACAGATCTTACGCCTAGTTTTTGCTGTAGCCAAGGCTGAAACTCGTTATAAAAGTCTTCTTCTTCTTGGGTGAGTTCTCCATTAATCTGACTTCGCGCAAATTCATATCCAGCAAGAAACATAAATAGATCGCTAACGGATTGACGACCTAAATACATTCCTGAGTTCTTCTCAACTTTTTGCAAAAGCTCAAATAATCCAATCATTTTATACCTCTCAAAAAATATTACAAAGTAGTTAATTCATCGACTATAAAAGAGCCACTCAGACAACTAAAGTCTTTTATCCAATCCTCGCGAGATAAGCCTTCGGCAGACAAATTGTTAAATACTTTTCCCATGACTTCTACTCCATAATGAGTTCCATTTTCAGTTATTGACTCGTCTAGTCCATAGCGATCGCTTGTTATAAAGTTTTCACTACGGCGTTTGGTTCGTAACCGCAGAATTTTTGCTTCGATACCACGCTTTTTTAGCCAACGCATTACGTTTAGAGCGCATTTATCACATTCTAGTAATGGGTAATTAATTGTAATTCTACCGACTGCTTGCCAAATTTCCTCCTGTGTTTTCATAGTTAAGGTAAGTTTTTTTCGGTTGCAGACTCATCTTCTTTGAGGGGAACTATAAATTTCATGTCTTTATATAGTGAATCAACCGCTATCTTAGAAGGTAATCTGCGCCCTCCTATTTTTTCCCTGATCCGCTTTTTATCAAATAGACGTAACTTCTCAAGAAATAGGTTTCTCTCAGTCTCTAAAGCATCCATTGCTCTATTAAGACTCTCATTACAATTTCCTGTGCTTTCATCAAATCCGAAATGTTTACTGTATCGAAGATAAGTTGTCTGAAACTTTTGTTTGATGAGCCAGTGATAAAGCTGTATACAAGAGCGAAAAGCAGAGCGGCGGTAATGAAACGGTAAATCGCTTCTACGAACTATTCGTGCATGTGTATGAAAACTGCTCATATCAACATTATGGTGTTCCAGATTTGTTGTAAGACGAATTAGAATCATAGGACAAGAAAAATAGCTGGCTTAGGGTTGCCGTGTTTGTTGGATTTTATGATTCAAGAAGTCTGAAACATTACCATCTTAAGTTCATCGCGCATTTTTGACTTAGCCTGCTGTATACATTTTAACGTTGTTACTGCCCCACTCAAATTTGTTGTTATCCCAATCAAATTGCATGAAAATATTATATCAATACATTTCATGGAATAAAAATTCGCCTCGCGCCTCGATAACTATCAATATCAAGCGTAATTTCAATCAAGCTCTCAACACAACGTCCACGATAATCTATATCATTCAACAAGCGATCGGCATTAGCAATTGTAACCACAGGCAAAGAATTTGAAGTACTTTCCTCACGCATGACCTGCTCTAGCGAATCCCTACCCTTCATACTGCGATTTGCCGTGAGCAAAATCATCTGTTTTTCCTGAGCCAAGCGCCAAACCACCCTATCATTGCTATCGATCGCTAAATCAACCTCTGCAAAATTGACAAACTGAATTGGCAAAACATTCAACCAACCCTGACTAGCGATCGCCCCAAACAAAACAAGAGCATGACCCTTGAGATTGTGATCGATCAAGAAAATCATACTTTTAGTTCACGCTGCGATCGCATTTTCTGAAGCTTTTTCCAAGCAGACTCATTACCAGTTTTTATCTTTGTAGCAGTACTAATTAGGCGATCGCGATTTTGATTAGCATAATATACTTGAAGTTCTTCAGTCTCTCGAACCACTTGAGCATACTCAACTTCCACCACATCCCGATTTAGCTCAATATAGGATAAAGCCGCATTAATTTGTTCATCTGTAAGTTCAAACAAGCCTTGGATAAACTTAGCAGGATATTGAGCTTTCACATAGTCCATCACATCATAAAGAGTAATACGAGTACCAGATATTGTTAGTCCTCTTTCAGTGTGGATAATCGCAACTTTTGTATTAGATTGAGAAATCATCTCCTTAGCCTCCTATAGCCCAGTTCTATACTACATTTATTCTTAAAGCGATCGCAAGTCTAAACTAAACTCAGGCAATACATTCTCACCAGATAGCAAATCAGGATTATAGAGAACTTCAACGACTTGATTTTGACGATAAATCTCGACAATATTCGCCCTGCGATCTAGCAACCAACCTAGCCTTGCGCCATTTTCGATATATTCCTGCATTTTCGCTTGAGTCTCCTTGCGCGTATCCGTTGGCGATATCAACTCCAAAACAAAATTAGGCGCAATCGGTGGAAACTTTTCTCTTTGAGAATCAGTTAACGCATTCCATCGCTCTAAACTAATCCACGACACATCAGGCGATCGATTAGCATTATTAGGCAACTTAAAACAAGTCGATGAATCAAACACCTTGCCAAGCTTCAAGCGATTATTCCAAATCCAAAACTGAGCAATCAAACCCGCATTATAAATTCCCGTTTCTCCACCCGTCGGAGCTAAGATAATTACCTCTCCTCTAGAATTACGCTCAAACTTGACCTCAGGATTGGCAAGACATAGATCGTAAAACTGCTCGTCAGCAATTTTGGCGATCGCATCAAGATTCAAAGTTACCGTATTCATGCTTTTAGTTTGAAAATACAGTTGTAATGAGATTCTAGCACTTTTAACTATTTTGGATTCTGTAGCACTAAAAGTTGGGGCACTACATCTATCTCAATAAATTTTGTTAATGTAGACTATTAAAAGAAATAAGGATGTTGCAAAAATGATCCTTAATATTAAAGAGGATAGAACTATGCAGATGATTGATGTAGATTCTAGTATGCTGAGTTCAGTTGGCTATGACTCGGCTACCCAGACTCTTCGTGCTGTCTTTAATAGCGGTAAAACCTATGACTATTTTAAGGTTTCACAAGAGGTTTACGATGAATTGATCGCTAGCGAATCTAAGGGACGTTATATGCGTGATGAAATTATCGATATGTACTCCTATCAACAAGTAAAAAGGAAAAGTAAATATTAGCTTTACTATATGACATCTATGAACTATCCTGATCGCACCAATCCGCATCCAATGGCAGGATTTCCCCAAGTTTGCTTTATTCAAAACACAGTCTCTAACCCAAATATCATTATCGGCGACTACACCTATTACGACGATCCCGAAGACTCCGAAAACTTTGAACGTAATGTCCTGTATCACTTTGACTTCATTGGGGACAAACTGATTATCGGTAGATTTTGCGCGATCGCAAGAGGTGTAAAATTCATCATGAATGGTGCAAACCATAGTATGTCAGGCATCTCTACCTATCCATTTCAAATCTTTTGGAACGAGTGGAAACCACAAAATCTCGAATTTCCCTACAAAGGCGATACTGTGATTGGGAATGATGTCTGGATTGGCTACGAAGCGGTGATTATGGCAGGAGTGAAGATTGGTGATGGCGCGATTATCGCCTCCAAATCTGTGGTTACTAAAGACGTGCCACCCTATGCGATCGTTGGTGGCAATCCTGCGACAGTGATCCGTCAGAGATTTGATGATCAAGCGATCGCAAAGCTACTCGAAATCGCATGGTGGAATTGGGATATGGAGAAGATTACGAGAAATCTGGATCGGATTGTGAGCGCTGATATCACAGCCTTGCAAAATTGTAAGTAGCTAGGCATAAGTAAACTTACAGCGCTTTGCGCTCAAACCCAAACCAAGGGAATTTTTGAAAGCGTTGCGAAGCAACGCTTTCAAAAATTCCCTTGTGGTTCGTTTGATCGATAATTGCTGTAAAACCTAGAAGAGCATACCGCCCGCGCAGCGGGCGGTATGCTCTCTGGTTTTGGTTTTTAATTATGCTGAACGACTTATGTAAGTTAGGAATTTTCTGGATTTGCCTGACTGATCGTTTACAATGAATCTCTATTCCCAGTATTTGCGATCAGCTCCAAAAAATACAGCGATTGGTTTATGCTTGATGAAGAGTCGGAATTTGTATGGAATTTAACTACAACTACAAGGGCAGTTCGTCAGTGTCTGGACAAGGCGATCGCACAGCGATGTCATTCTCGCCTGACCTGACAAGGCAACCCACCTACTTTAGAGGCGAACTGCATCAGAATATTGCCTTTCGAGAAGCGATTAGTGCCTTGCATGACGTTGTAGTTTCTGACCTTCGTTTTAAGCCAAAGGATAAAGAAGCTTACAAAGCTTGGGCAGCCCAGCGCAATGAGATTGACTGGCAACTGGTCGCCGCCCAACGCCAAGAAGTTACAGATAGGATCAAAGCCCTCCAAGCCGATCTCACGGATCTAAATCGACGCAGTTCGGAACGGATGTCTGGATTTTATCGAGCCACCGCGAGATATTTTGATTATCTCTATCAAAAGGATCGAGATTATTGGTTTGTGCTTGACCCTGTAATTACCGTTCATCCCGATGAAGTTTTCTTTGAATGCTTTAGTCAAGATGAGTCTAGCTATGGTCGTCTGGGGGCTAGCTATGAGGTATTTAAGAATATTGATGAATTTGCCTGCGGCACTACCAACATCGATTACTCTGCCGCACTCTACGATGAGTTCCAAAAGATTCGCAGTTATAAACGGACGTTATTGGAAGTCGATCCTTCGGGGTTTGAAGTAAAGACCACAGGAGAGGCTGACTATAAAGAAGTCAAAATCGATCTACCAGATACTTGGGTGCGCGGCTTTTTGCAGGTTAGCTCGGCAATGTCACTTCCCGCAATTCGCTTTGACCTCCATCCCACCGATATTTATAACATCTGTTTTGTTTTGCGTCGTCGCAAAGAAAAGCAGGGACCGCGCAGTATGCGCTATATTCTCAAGCCGAACGAACCTATCCGAATTGTATTTGAGCCTTGGGGAACGGAAATAGTCTGTTCCCGCTCGATTTATGAGGGCAATAGCGATCGCACGATCCGCGTTTGGGGTCGTCGTCGTCTCTTGATTTTGGAACGGCTGATTCCCGTTGCGCGTAAATTCACCGTGCATTTACTTGGCAATGGAATGCCTTCTTTCTATGTCGCCGATCTTGAAGATATGTCCTTCACTTTGGGGTTATCGGGCTGGACGGCTAATGACTGGGCAAAGGCGAGTAATTTTGATTTACTTGCGCCTAGGGCAAATGTTGATGACCGCACCAAACGCCAGATTTTTGAAGCACTCAAGCAGAATTGGGTGGAATCCCCTGACGCTCTAGCAGCAAGACTCAGACTCGATCGCTCGGTGGTTCTTGGTGCGCTCAGTGCCTATACTCAGGCGGGTAGAGCGATTTATGACTTAAATAAGCAGGTCTATCGCGTGCGCGAACTGTCCAATGTGCCTTTGCCGATGGATAAACTGCGCTTTGCTAGCGATCGCGAAGCCCAAGCGAGTCAATTTTTAGAGCAGAATGCTGTGCGGATTACCAGTGACAATATTGATACTTCGGGAACTCAATTTTTGCAAGGAGAAGTGCGCCATAAAAATCAAACTTTCCTACCTATGGTCACGCTCGATCGCGATCTACGCATTGTTCACGCCGAATGTACTTGCAACTGGCATCAGCAAAACAAACTATTTAAAGGGCCATGCGAACATATCCTCGCTTTGCGAATGCATAGCGATCGCATCGCTAATGCAATTGTGTAATACCCTTTCGTTGCTCTTGTTCAACGCGCCAAATGTTCTTTTAGCCAAGCGCTTAAATCAGCAGTTGTTTGTAAGTCAAAGATTACTTCGGCTAAATTTTCTAGCTGCACGGCAGATAGTTTAGAAATTTTAGATTTTATGCTTGGAGATATTTTACCAAATTTCCGAGTCAGCATCCGTACCAACATCGCAGCCTGTCTTTGTAAACCCTCTTGTTTACCAATTTGCAAGCCCTCTTGTTTACCAATTTGCAAACCCTCTTGTTTACCTTCCTGCATAGCCTCTTGGTAGACGCGGGTTTTCTTTAGATCGCTATGTGTAAACATCGATTCAACCTCTTGACGACTTAGTTTTGGGAATTTGTATACCAACACTGCCTCTATGAATTCTACTACGTTATCTCTCAGTTCAGTGTTTGTTTCTTGCTCAACTTTTTTGGCTAGTTTTCTTGCCATGGTTGGTGCTTTTTTTTCTGTGGCTAAGATTAGCTGAATGATGGCTATGCCAAGGGAGTTCGTTTCTTCCCGCAGGTCTTCTAAATATATGCGGGTGATCCTTCCTGAGGCAATTAGTTCTTGGCAGAATTTGTCGGGTATTGGTTCGCTATTGTATTTGGCAAAGATGGCTACGGCTTGCCAGTCTTGGATGGGGCGATATTGGTTGAGATAGAGGAAGATTTCGGCTAAGAATTCGGAGTAGAAGTCTTCTTTGGGTTGAAATTGGACTTCTACTAGAAATATTGGTTTGTCGTTGGTTTCGGGCATGAAGATACCGTCAAACCGAAATGCTTTTTCTTTGATCTCAGCTGAGCTGAATTTGTATCCTTCGGCTTCTGCGATCGGGCGATCAATTAGCTCGAATAGTAGGGTGTGGAAGGATTGAAATAATTGATAAAACAGGGTGTCAGTCTTCATTGACGGGAATTATAGCATGATGTTTTTGCCCGCTCCACTATTTATTTGAGATGACAAAATATGCTCAGCTTTCAGCACTTTATTAATTTCCACAGGTTCATCAATTAGACCAAACCGTTACAAGTTTGCCTATAAGTCCACCACTAATCAGAATAAGCGTTCCAATTATCTCATAATAATATGGCACTTCATTCTCATCTCGACTTTTTTCGACTTGCCCGAAAATTTTGCTTAGGATTTTGTCAAGGTCTTCTTCATTAGTAAAACGCTCAGCTAATATGATCTTCGCTTCAATCTCAAATTTTCTCGATTCCCTTTCATATCTTTTCGATTCTATCATTTGCCAAAAGACGTAAATAGCTATTGGAATAGTGTTGATGATAAAAATATCTATCATATTAATTTGGCTACTCACAGCAGCTGTAATTACTGCTGCTGTGACACAGTGAAAGACTATTGGAGTCACAAGGATAATATTATAAGGCTCTTCAGAAAGCCATCTAAATAAGTCTCGATTAGATACATGGAAACTTATTCCCATAATAAACACATGTGATGTAGCACAGTGAAAAAAAGTAATACTGCCATACAGTAATATGCCCATAGCGAGATCAATAAAAATATTAGGAATTATTGTTTCAATCATTTCTTTGTTTACTAACGAATTGACGCTTCTTTATGATTTTGTGGGGATAGTAGATACCTTGATAGGAAGAGGAATTTGAGGATAGGTAAGATGGATTTTTAAGAGGGATTCTAGGGCTTTGGCTTTATCCCCGATCGCGATCGCCGCAGATTGTCGGGTGAAGATTTGGGCGACGATATGCGCAGCAGCTTCGCTTTTAGTTGCTTCTTGATTGAGAAAAGCGAATACCCGTTGCTTGGTGACACGACCGCGATTTACTTGGGCTAAGACTCTTGTGAAATAGGGAATTAGCTCCTGCAAACGACTGGGATTATTTGCCGCGTAGTTTTCTAGATAATTGGTGGCAAATAGCTGCATATCCGTAGAAGGATGTTCGCTAAATTTAACTAGATATTCTTGTCCATCGGTTTCTTGAAAACAGCGACTGACTAAATCGCGACCAAACTTGCGCACATCAGCGCGAATGCTATCGCAGATGCTGATAATCACCACAGGTGTGAAGTCTTCAGGTTGGAGTAATTCTCCAAAGAGGCGAAATCCAAATAGCCTTGCATCATCCCAGCGTGATTCGAGAAATGGTAATGCTGCGAGTAATTCCTCTGGTTGACGATGCAGACGGGGGAGTATCTGTTCGCCCATAGCATAGGAGGCAATGCGAACTGTTAACACTTCATGGTTGCTAAACTGAGCAATCTCTGAGGTCGTAAAACTACTCGCCCAAACCGATCCATTGACGGAGAGGATAGATCCCGCCACTTCTTGAGCGGCAGTAGATTTGGTTTGGAGAAGTTGCTGCGTCAACTCTTGGGTAGCAGCAGACATCCATTCAGGCAAATCGTTTTGGAGCAACTGACTGAGAAATTTATGCACCCCTTCGTTCGCTTCAGGTGCAAGCAAGACTTGGAGTAGTTGCCCTGCAAAGGTTAAGCTGAAGTCATGATTGTCATTAGCCAATCGACGAATGATCGGACGAATCGCTTCGCGCATATCCGCGATCGCATGGGTCGCGATCGCCAAGATTAGGGTCGTCCGTTCTAACAAAACGCGATCGGGCAATTGCCCAAACAGCCGCACACCCAAAACCCTAACATGATCATAGGGGGATTCTAATAGAGCTTCCATTAAGCCTGATGGTAAGTCCATGACATTTATTTCATGGTTCACCAGAATCTGCGCTCCCAAGGTTTGTAACTCTGGCAGGGGATGACGCAGGAGATCGAGAATAATTTCTAAGCCTAGCGATCGCAATTGTATACTGAAGCTAAGTAATAGAGTTTCTGCTCCTTGTTTAGCTTGTTCTGCTTGATCGGGTTGCAGGGTCAGCATCAGGGCAATAATCTGTCCAATTAGCGATCGCGCTGTGACATCACTCAAAATAGCCGTACCGAGTAACTGCCGCGCAAAAGTCCTCGTCTCTGCCTGTTTGCTCAATACTAACCCCGCAATTAATTGACTATCTTCGGCTAAAAAGCGATCGCGCTGTTCGTTAATCCATCGATAAGCCTCAGTTCGCGCAGGTGCAAAAGCACAATTAGCCACCGCTAAAATTAATTTGCCATCGGGCTGATCAGGTTGGTAGCGTGCCCTTGCTAGCTCAAATCCCAATTGCGCGGTGACTTCATAAGGGCGGGCTAGGATTTTAATCAGATTCTCTAGGGATATCTCTGCACAAAAACTTTGACATGACCGCAGCGCTTTAACGGCAAAATGATGTACGGGGCGGGCTTCACTTTCTAATAGAAGTTGTAATAGCGCAGTGGGATGCTGTTCCCACAGTTGAGGGAATGCTTCTTCTCTAACTTTTGGCTCAGGACTTTCAGGCTTATAGGGTGGAACACATCGCCATGCTCTAGCGTTAGGCTTCAGTACATAACGGGGGCTATGCTCATAGAGAATATGATTGAAGGTGAGATATTTAGCATAGATATCCCATTCAATTCTTACTGATTCATACCGATTCCAATTGCGATCGTATTTATAGTAAACGGATTGACGCACTTCCTCGGCATCAACATCTGAATACTGCAAGAGAATACTTACGGCTAAGTTAATGTAGGCTGAATCGTTTAATTCTCCAAGTTTACGGAGCGATCGCCATACTCGCCGCCTTAAGTAACTGCGCGTTTTTTGGGAATAAGCCTGATTATTCTCAATATTATTCTCAAACTCTTCATAGTCTGGTTGTTTATCTTGCTCGAAGCGTTTTGCCAGAATTGCAAATGCTTCGGCATCTTGACGATATTCGGCAATTTTGAAGATATGGCGCACTCTTTGGAAGTAGTTATATTCTAGAGGAACTGTTCTTAAAACCTCTAAAATCGCTGGGCGAATATTCTCACTATCGATTTGATAGAGCAATTCGATCGCCATAAAACGGTAGCGATCGTCGCTATTGAGAAAAGTCTGAAAAGCTTCCGCAAATTGCTCAGCAGTGCCATGTCGAACTGGATCTTGCAGTGCGATCGGTAATTGTGTGATTAATTGCGATCGCATCTCCGCTTGTTTAGCATGATCAGCCAGTTTAAAAACAGCTTCAAAGGCAATACGCTTTACTGAGTCTGGTGTAGCACTATTTTGATACAGCCCTTCTAATGGGGGAATGACGCTGCGATCGCCACACCATCCTAATGACCAAGCGATCGCATAGTTCCTGATGGGATTGCGCGAAGTGTTGAGCATCCGTAACAAAAGAGGTGCTGCCGCTGCTATCTTTAGTTCTCCCACCCGCCAAATCAATCGATCTAAGGGATGCTGGCGATCGCGCTTAGCCACTAAGGGATTGCCCATCCGATCTACTAGGTTTGTACGCGGTTGACGACCACGCCTTGTATTCCTCACCCCACTACGAGATGCAACGCTAGAAGGAACGCCCACATTTAAGATTGCCACCAAGCGATTGAGAATCGCTTGACTTCTAGCATCGCTATCAATGGGAATTTCTATCGGTGGTGGACTGGCGATCGGGGTAGAAGTTGCCGGACTGGCGATCGGGGTAGAAGTCGCCTCAGTTTCCCCAGTAGCATCACGATAGCCTTTGCTTACTTTTGCATTGACTAAGCGATCGAGCAATTTCTGCGCTTGCTCTAGGGATACTGCTGTCACTGTCTCGGAATTCTCTTTGAGGACAGCCCCTTGTTTCCCATACCGCGAGTTGACCACATAGCGATTATCCCCAACCTGACAAAGATCGATTTCGTAGACCTTAGTTGAGCTGCCAGCCTGATAAAGCAGCGTTGTTCGTTTAATTATTTGCATGGCAAGCTCAAACTAGTAAATAGTGAGGTTGATAATAGTGACAGTCTTTAGTCGCCCTTGTATTATCTTAAGATCCATAATATCACCCAGATCTATGGATTATCTTGCTTCACTTACGCCATCATTTCCATATACATTTCTTGGCTAATTGACAGATGGTTAAGCCCACTGTCAACATATTGAAGTCCATACTTCTGAAATATAGACAATATGAACTAGCTATCAATTTTACTACTGCCAACCAATTTTTTAAATCTAGAGCGATGAACTCTCCAAAACAATTAAGAATAAATTTAGACTTCTTCAAAAGCGTTCTTCAAGAAGGTGATTCAGATGGGATATCAACCTATATTGATACTAAAACTGGGGAAACACTTTTAGCTAGCGATATGCTGGCTGAGGAGATTAAAGAAAGAACACGTTATTTCAAAGTTCCCTCAAAGAAGATATGGTCAATTAGTCAAGAAACTGTAGAGAAATGGGTTGAAGAAATGTTGGAAATCTTTACTCAAGAGGGAGCATCTCAATTAGGCACTGAGCAAAAATACTTAGGGGAATAGAAATAGCCATTGAGATAAGCGCACCGATGTTTCAAAACTTGAGCAACATTTTGCTGATTCCACTGAGCACCCGAAATCT
>NZ_SELU01000108.1:0-9543 GCF_006861605.1 Pseudanabaena sp. UWO310
CGTGTCAGTCTGTGGAGCGACTGTAAGACCTGAAGAGAGTAAATCTCGGAAGGCTGGTGCTATGAAGCAGAAACCTAAGTCGTGAGTCTTAGGAATCCCCGTCGCTTCAGCGCGGGGTAGATGTCAAAATAATGAGTAATTCCGTCAGCTCATAATCTAGCTTATAATCCCAGCTTATAATTTATGTCACAATCTCCCGCTTTAGCCCAAGATTCAGTCCAGAATGAAGATTTATTGCTCTCAGTGCGTGACTTACAAGTTACCTTTCGTGGCGATGAGGGGCTGGTCAAGGCTGTCAAGAATATTTCCTTCGATCTCGCTCAAGGTCAGACCCTTGGCATCGTCGGTGAGTCTGGCTCTGGCAAATCGGCGACGGCTTTAGCGATTATGGGGTTGTTAGGAGAGTCGGGCAAGATTCACGGAGAAGTACTATTTCGACCTAGCGGTGAATCCCCCGTCGATCTGGTCAAAGTATCGCCCCAGAAAATGCTGCAATATCGAGGCGATCGCATATCGATGGTATTTCAGGAGCCGATGACATCGCTCAATCCTCTATTCACCTGCGGCTATCAGGTGATCGAAGCAATTCAACTGCATCAAAAAGTCTCCGCAGCGGAAGCAAAGATCCGCACGATTCAGCTTTTTCAGGAGGTGCAATTACCCAATCCCGAACAATTAATTGAACGCTACCCCCACGAGCTTTCGGGCGGACAATTGCAGCGAGTGATGATTGCCATGGCGATTTCCTGTAATCCGCAGTTAATTATTGCTGATGAACCCACCACCGCATTAGATGTGACTGTCCAAGCAACGATTCTGGATCTGCTTAAGGAAATTCAGCGATCGCGCCAGATGTCGATGATCTTTATTACCCATGATTTAGGGCTTTTGGGGGCGATCGCGGATCGGGCGATCGTCATGAACCAAGGGGAAGTTGTGGAAATGGGAGCAACGGCGGCGATCTTCCAAAATCCCCAACATCCCTATACCAAGGGTTTAATTGCTTGCCGTCCCCAGCCCGATCGCCAATTGCGCCTGCTACCAACCGTTAGTGACTTTATGGAAATGCAGAACGGACAAATGGTGGAGAAAGAACTTACCGCTCGGTACTTGGAAGTTGTTCCCCCTGAAGAAATTGCCGCCCATCTATTGGAATTACAGAAGCATGAGCCGATTCTCTCTGTCCGCAACCTGAGAATCGAGTTCCCCATTCGCAATATTTTAGGGCTAAAAAAACGCTATCTAGTGGCGGTCAATAACATTAGCTTTGATGTCTACCGTGGTGAAACCCTTGGACTGGTTGGGGAGTCGGGTTGTGGTAAAACGACTACGGGTAGAGCAATTCTCGGTTTAGCTAATGGGCTGATGGGTTCTGTTAAGTTTGAAGGACGAGAAATCTCGCGATTACGGGGGGTAGCCTTACAAAGATTGCGTGGCGATCTGCAAGTAGTGTTTCAAGATCCCTTTGGCTCGCTCAATCCAAGGATGAGTGTGGGTGATGCGATCGCTGAACCATTAATCGTTCACAGCCATCAAGAGCGCTTTGAGCGCTATCGGCATGTTGATGCGAGAAAAGAAAGAGTTGCCTATCTATTAGAGCGGGTGGGTCTGTCCAAAAGCGCTATGCGCCGCTATCCCCATGAGTTTTCTGGTGGTCAACGTCAGCGGATTTGCATCGCCAGAGCCTTGGCTCTCAATCCTAAATTAATCATTGCCGACGAACCTGTTTCCGCCTTGGATGTGTCCGTACAGGCTCAAGTTCTCAATTTATTTAAAGAGCTGCAAGCGGAATTTGGATTGACCTATATTTTTATATCCCACGATCTTGGAGTCGTCAAATTTATGAGCGATCGCATTATGGTGATGAACAAAGGTGAAATCGTCGAGCTAGACACCGCCGAAGCGATCTACAGCAATCCCCAACAGCCTTATACCCAAAAGTTAATCAGTGCTATTCCCAAAGCTTTAGTTTTATCTCCCTAAAATTCCATTGCGTAGGAGTGCGAAATGCCCCTACGCAATACTCTCAAATTAAGAAGGTAATTATGCTAACTCTCACAAAAAAATATTCTCTTACAGAGTACTTTGATCGCGAAATTCTTTCAGAAACTAGAAATGAATACATTGATGGAGAAATCAACCCGATGACTGGTGGTACACCAACACACAATACCCTTGTTGTTAATTTACTATCTCTGTTACATATCGCTTTACCAAGTCCCTATCGAGTTTTTGTCACCGATCAGCGTCTTTGGATTCCCGATCGCAAAATAGCTACATATCCTGATGTGATGGTTATAGCTGAGCCATTGGAATATCAAGAAGGACGAAAAGATACATTAGTCAATCCGATTTTGATTGCCGAAATTCTATCGCCATCCACAGCAAGCTACGATCGAATTGGCAAATTTGCATCCTATCGAACTATTCCCTCTTTTAAGGAATATTTGCTAATTTCTCAAGATCGCCAGTATGTCGAACATTTTTACAAAGAAGGCGATCGCTGGATATTCACTGCCTATGAGAACGATGCAGCTATTTCCCTAGCATCCTTTGAAGTAGCGATCGCCACTTCAGTTTTGTATAAACGCATTAACTTTGAATTAGAAACTTTGGAGTAAAAGCAATGACACAAGTTGTAAATTCACTATACGAACAAGATATTTTACTCTGGGTAGAAGAAACAGTTGCCAAACTCAGAGCCCATGATTTTGAAAATTTAGATTTGGAGAATTTGATTGGAGAGGTAGAGTCTTTGGGGATTTCGCAGAAAAAAGAATTAATTAGTCGTTTAATCACATTGCTAGAACATCTATTAAAGCGTTTGTATGTCAATATTCCCTACGACTACAATGGCTGGGAACGCACAATTCGTAATCAACGTAACGAACTTCAGGTTTTGCTCAAACAAGTCCCCAGCCTCAAAACTCGTTGGGATGAAAGTTTTGCTGATGCATGGGAAATTGCTCTCAAAACTGTGCGTGAAGAATATCGAGAAGTTGAATTTCCCGATCAATGGAAATTTTCAAGGGATTGGCAGATAATGCTGAGCGAGAGATTTTGGGAAACAGAATAGAGAGCGCCAAGCACTCTCTATTCTCTAGGACAACAACAAAGCTTCTGCTAATTCCTTATCCATTTGTTCAGCAGAGGCGATCGCATCGGTCATGATTTGGCGAGGACTCAGCCCATTGTGATAAGCAGCTAACCAACGTTGGGCTTCATTACCCTGTTCGAGAATCTTTTTCAAGGGTGACAAGAAGCACCATACACCGTTATCTTTAGCACGCGATCGCAGTTCTTCGTATTGGTTAGAAATCCATGCTCTTGCAGTAATTTGTTCTCCTGTTTGCCAATGCGTCAAAACTGCATCAAGGCTGCTAGTTGCTGCGGCAACTTCATTGCGATCGGCAATATCTGCGAGTTCATCGGGTGTGAACTTGGTCGCATGGGGCGCAAGGGGATCGAGCGACGAACCGATGCCAGCTTCCAGAAACTGATTGAGGCGCATTTCTAAAAGAGCCGAGATAGACAGTAAGGCGACGGGGTCGATGACTAGATCGGAAATTCTTAATTCTAAACGGTTGAGATTGTAAGGGCGATTATCGCCATTAGGACGTACTGATGACCAGAGGTGGCGGACATTCTGCATTGTTCCCAATTCTAATTGTTGTTCTGTCCATTCTACAAAGTGGCGGTGACTTCGGAATAGGGGGACTAATTTCGGCGTTTTCGGAAACATTTGCCAACGGGACGAATGAAATCCTGTTGCCTTCCCGTTGAGAAAGGGAGATGCGGCGCTAAGAGCGAGGTATAGTGGGGCTTCGAGGCGAATGAGTCGGCAGGCGGCTATTAATAACTCTAGATCGGCAATGCCAACATTAATATGAATGCTTGCGGTGACTACATCCGTACCATAGGTTTCCTCGATATAGGTATGGTAAGGATTTTGCGGATCGGAACGATAGAAGCGATCCACCCCGCCTAAAGCCAGAGTACTTCCAGGCATTAGGGTATAGTCCCCAAGCGATCGCAAATAACTGCGTAATTTTTGACGGGGTTCTACTAGCGCCATTAATAATGGCTCGTATTTATGAAAGGGTGGCGTAATATATTCGACGTTGCGGCTATCTGGTTCGCGGACAAACCCATGGAGATTTGCCACAATGCGATCGGAAAAGCCCACCACATCCCCCGTTGGTGTAGAGGTGTATATTTCTACTTCAAAGCCTTTTGATAAAAGCACGGGAGGTTTCCTTTTGCTATAGACAATATTACTAGCCTACCTTGCAATGCGATCGCTTTAAAGATGCCTTTGGGTATATGACCGAGGATATAAGCTCCAAGGGACAAGTTGGCGATTCGCATAGCCTATTGTCCCTTGAGCTAATACCAATTCCCAAAATGGCGTTGCCATTTTAGGAATCTCAAAACCTTACTGTGTTTGGTGTTTAATTCACAAAAGTGTGACAACACTTTTGTGAATTGGTATAAGTAGTTCGTCATAATTAAAAACCAAACCAGAGAGCATACCGCCCGCTGCGCGGGCGGTATGCTCTTCTAGGTTTTAAGTTTACTTATGCCTAGCTACTTAACTTTTCATTAGTTCTTTCATCTTTTTGGCAGCTAAGGCATAGCCACCATCGGCTCCATCAATAAAATGCACTTGACGACCGTCCCGTTCAAACACCAAACAAGTCATTAAAGCCCGATCGGAAACATGGAATCCATAGACTAAACGACCTTCGCGAAACTTTTTGTCTAGGTAATTCATTAGTTTTTGACGTTGTTTGATTCTGCCAGAAATTACCATTCGTAACACATCATCAAACTTTTTGAAGTCCGTTGATTCGGAAACAATCTTCTTGTAGTCTCCCCAATTAAATCCTCCAACCCTAATCCTAAAATTCATCAGAATTGTCCCTAATAGGTTAATTAGGCGGATTTTCCATAGATAAAACCATTTTGCTAGCCAACTTTGGGTGGCGGCGAAAACCCTAGTCTCTGACAATAAATTTTTGTCCTCAAAGCCAAGGGACAAATTGCTGGAGATGGCGGGATGGCATTCCGCCCCCTGTCCGTAAATGCGATCGATCTGGTTAATAATTTCGCGATAGAGCAGATCGATTTGACTTTGACTGGGTGCGGTTGCCATGACGATCAGACTTAGAATCTCGTCATGGCGGGTGGGGATATCCTGCCAACGGCATTCTAATCCAGAGAAATCTGCGATCGCATAGGCATTAATCGATTTAGGGCTGTATAAATCCGTAGTCGCGGCATCCTTCACTAAGCGCGTGGCATAGCTGATACCGCCGCCTCTGAGAATTGCTTGGTTATAGTTTTCTGAAATTCGGAGTTTGGCAATTTTAATGTCGTAGTTTGAGGTAATGGCAGTGAGAGGGACAATACCTACACGTAAGCTAAGCTTAAATTCATCGCTGGCTAATTTTTGCACCGCTAGCAAGGATTGTTCTGCTTCATTAATAAACCTGCTCGGAATCAGAATTGAAGCGCCATCGCCACCAAATACAAAGGGAATTTCTAAATCCCCGACTATGTTCAGAATGACGATTATGGAGCAGGCTCCTAGGAGATTGACATCTTTATATTTACCTTCGGCGATCGCTTTAGTTGATTCCGTGACATCGGTGATAATTACCGCCCAGTCATTGGGAATGTCGGAAAAGTTTGCACTGTAGGTAATATCGGCAAAATTTTGAAGGACGGGTAGATCGGCATAAAAGTTCTCAGAGTTCGTATTTTGTGGCTGAAAGTTTTGAATACTCATATCTGTAGCTTTAAATGCAGATCTAAGTGCAGATCTAATACCAATTCACAAAAGTGTTGTCACACTTTTGTGAATTAAAAACCAAACCCAGTAAGGTTTTGAGATTCCCAAAATGGCGTTGCCATTTTGGGAATTGGTATAAATACGATCGTCAGTCCCAAGATCCTATCAATAAAAGACAAAGAGAGATACAGCCAACTGGCTGTATCTCTCTTTGTCTTGTGTCTGTGGCGTAAATTACATTGCGTCTAGCTGTTCTCAATTCATATCAGGTAAGAAATGGCGTATCCATTTCTTACCTGATGTTATGTGGAACGAATATCGCCCTCACCCCCAGCCCCCTCTCCCAATAAGGGAGAGGGGGAATAAGACTAATTTCTAGTTCCCCTCTCCTAAAAGGGGAGAGGGTCTAGGGGTGAGGGTCTTGTAAGCTTCCACCTGCCCGCGTAGCGGGCAGTATGCTCTTCTTATGCCTAGCTACTTAATACCAATTCCCAAAAGTGTGGCTATACTTTTGGGAATTGAAAACCAGACCCAGTAAGGATTTTAAAATCACAAAATGGCGTAGCCATTTTGTGATTTGGTATAACCTGTAGATCTGTAGATCTATTCCCATTCGATTGTGCCAGGGGGCTTAGACGTAATATCTAGGACTACACGATTGACCCCTTCTACTTCATTGACAATCCGATTGGAAATAGTTTCCAATAGATCATAGGGAACCCTTGCCCAATCCGCAGTCATGCCATCTTCACTGGTGACCAGACGCAATACAATTGGATGGGAGTAGGTGCGTTTATCTCCCATCACGCCGACACTGCGAACGGTGGGCAGCAGAACCGCAAAGGCTTGCCAGAGATTATTGTATTGACCAGCGCGATTGATCTCTTGACGGACAATGAGATCGGCATCACGGAGAGTGTTTAAGCGATCGCTAGTAATATCACCAATAATCCGAATTGCCAATCCCGGTCCTGGGAAGGGTTGACGCTTGACAATTTCTTCGGGCAGTCCGAGCGCAGTGCCAACTTTGCGCACTTCATCTTTAAAGAGCTTGCGCAGTGGTTCTACGAGGGTAAAGCGAAGATTGTCAGGTAAGCCTCCGACATTGTGATGACTCTTGATCTTGACGGCAACCCGTTTGCCTGTGACGGGATCGGCATTGGTATCCGCTGACTCAATTACATCTGGATAAAGTGTTCCTTGGGCAAGGAAATCAAAAGGTCCTAAACGTTGAGATTCTTCTTCAAAGACACTAATAAATTCGCCGCCGATCAACTTCCGCTTCTGTTCGGGGTCGGTTACGCCTTCGAGTTTCTTTAAGAAGCGATCGCGAGCGTTAACATATTCGACATGAATGTGGAATTGTTCTTCAAAGAGTTTCACAAGACGCTCTGGTTCGAGCTTACGCATAAAGCCCTGATCGATAAACATACAGGTGAGCTTGTCACCGATCGCTCGATGCAATAAAAAGGCAAGGGTTGAAGAGTCTACGCCGCCAGAAAGAGCTAGTAATACTCGTTTGTCACCAACTTGAGCGCGAATTTCACGGATGGAATTTTCGATAAAAGCATCGGTAGTCCAACTTGGCTCGCATTTACAGATGTGATAGACAAAATTGCGAATCATCGCCATGCCACCAGCGGAATGGACGACTTCAGGATGGAACTGGACTCCATAGAGATTTCTTTCATGATTGGCGATCGCCGCGCAGGGAGTGTTCGCTGTGTGGGCTAACACTTCAAATCCTTGGGGTAAATTAATTACAGAGTCGCCATGACTCATCCACATGGTAATGCCCGTATCGACATTGGTAAGTAAATCAGTGGGATCGTCAATGAGTAATTCGGCTTTGCCATATTCCCCTCGCTCAGCACGCTCAACTGTGCCGCCGAGTTGCTTTGCCATTAGTTGCATTCCGTAGCAAACGCCTAAAATGGGAATATTCAGATTGAAAATTTCAGGATCGCACTGCGGTGCGCCTTCGTCATAAACAGAGTTTGGTCCACCAGATAGGATGATCCCTTTAGGATTAAGCTTCAGTAGATCCTGCGCGGAGATGTGGTACGTTAAAACTTCAGAGTAAACCTGTGTCTCGCGGATACGTCGGGCAATGAGTTCCGAGTACTGAGACCCAAAATCAAGAATTGCAATCATTGAACGGCTATTTATATTGTCTGTGGTAAGATCGGGCTCGGTGCTGATTGAATTTATACTAGATGAAAGAATACCTTCAAGATTTAGTACGGCATTCGATGATGTTGGAGGGGATGAAACCACAGTAGATACCTCTATCTTAATGAGATAGCATTTAATGAGATCGTAAGGCTTTCGGTAAGCCAATCGCCGCGAAAAAAGTAGCTATTCTTACAATGCTAGCAAAACGGTACGTCTTTATGAAGAAAAAGATACATAAAAAAGCTACAAATGCGATCGCCTTGGGTTTATTCTCATCGATTTTAGCCTTGCTAGTTTGGGGAAGTAAGGATCGGGGCTTTAGTTTCGGAAATGTGATGACATCTGCCGCAGAAGCGGTACAGCTCCGTGATGGCAAAACCTATTTTATTAATTTGCCCATGCTGATCGAGGCGGAAACTACGGTTAATCGCATTTACGCCCGCAACGCTACCTATTACTTTGCGATCGCTCTACCACAAAATATGGGCGAACCCTTACAAAAGCTGGAAATTGCCCAGAAAGAAGGCTTCGACTCGATTGATTTTTTTGAAAATGATACGCTTGCCTATGTGCAGTCACCATCGGGTGAGCGAGTGGCGATCGCCAGTAAAACTGAGATTGCGCCCAGTGGCGATCGCAGTGAAGATCGTAATAAAATTACAATTACCTTTAACCCTTCCATTCCTGCTAGCGGTGACCTAAACCGTAAATTGATCGTGGGGCTACGACCAATTAGCAACCCTCGTACCGATGGCACTTATCTGTTTGGGGTGACAGCATTTCCTCAAGGCGATCGCCCTAACTCGCAATTTCTGGGATATGGTCGGTTGAGTTTTTATAGCCTTCGTTTTTAGAATGTTTTTATAGCAAAACCCCAAAGATGAGTGGCGGCGCGGAGCGTCGCCACTCATCACCTATTTAGAAACTTGCCAAAAACTTACAAATTTTTCCCATGAATGATTTAGGACTGCCACCGATCCTAAATACCTATAGAGTGTTTTATCAAAAAGATTGACGTTTGCTATACACTATTGGCAGATAGTAACTAGATATTTAACTATGACCTTCACAACAGAATCGCCAGTAACTCCTGTAGAAGCAGAATCTAGTTTTGCACCCCCAGTTAATCACATTGTGCAAACCATCCAAACTGTAATTGCCAGTATGGATGCCGACAATACGGCGCTCGAAAATCAGACCGAGGATACGTGGAAATTCAAATACGGTACTGTAGAAGTAGTTGTCAATATTACTGGAATCGAACCTACTGACACATTCACAGTATTTTCGACAGTATTGAGCGCACCATTTAAAGATGAAGCGAAAATGACACGCTGGTTACTGGAAAAAAATGCTGCTGATACCTTTGAGTCTCGGTATGCAATTCAAAACGATCAAGTTTTAGTATTATGCTCGCGCTCTGTTGAAGATCTTTCAGCGGCTGAGATCTCAAGGATTATTACAATCGTAGCGGCGATCGCTGACGACAATGACGAAGTATTAAAGGAAAATTTTGGGGCTTAATCCTAAATAAAATAAGTAATAATACTTGTTCTTATAAGAATGGGCGGCGC
>NZ_SELU01000109.1:0-9175 GCF_006861605.1 Pseudanabaena sp. UWO310
TGATTTTGATGACCGTCTCATGTTGAATGCGGCTGGCTTATGGAACTTCTATTTAGATTTTGCTTGCAATGGACAGAAAAAGTAAAATCACCTCTGTGCTTTGCTTTTATTTCCCAACAAGTCTAATGTCGTAAATTTATTATTGATTTGCTTTAGATATACCGCTCCCACATAATTAGCCCCTCTACAGGACTCAATACGAGAGGTGCAGAATAGATAATTGCTATCGCTATCCCCACATTTATTTGGATTGTCAGCACAAGGCCAGCGAATTCCTTCATCACATCTCCATTGACAACTTACATCCGATCCCAATTGATTATTTATAGCTGTTCCAAAATTTAAAACTCCATGAGGAGTCATAACGGTCTTGTAAAGATAATATTCAGTTTGTTCGGGCACTCCTACACCCAATTCATTTAAATTTTGGGCGAAGGTATTTTTCTTTAAATAATAGGCTTGTTGAGCTTGATTCATTGAGCCAACATAACTAATTACTTCAGGCTGTCTACAGGCAAAAGCTGCCGATGTTAGACTCAACCAAATTCCTATAGAACAAATAAGGCATTTAAAAAATCTTAATGACATATCCCTAAAACCTTTTAATTCAGGTCAAAGCTATCTTACCCATGCCAAATCAGATTCTCATCTAGATTAGACAGATACTCATTACTGCTCAGTAAGGGGCTTTGACTCTAAAAATGGCGTTGCCATTTTTAGAATTGGAATTGCTTCAATAAGACTTATGCAGTAGCCCTGCACCCAAGTGCGGGCTAAAAGATCAAACCCGTTGAAACGGGTTAAATAAGAGCATTCTGTAGTCCACTGAAGTGGACTTGAGCTTTTAGCCAAGAACTTGAGTTCTTGGTTTATTTGCGTAAATCCTATTTAAAATAGATAAAACTTTACCGATAGAGGTCTTATGTCAGAACAAAAAACCTATTTAGAACTATCCGAAGGAGATAGTGGCTCTCATAAGTTTTATGAAGTAACTGTAAATGATTTAGAAGTATCCATCCGCTATGGTCGGATCGGCGATCGCGGACAAACTAAAGTCTCTACCTTTGCCACACCTGAGAAAGCTCTAGCTGATGCAACCAAAAAAATTAACGAAAAGAAACGCAAAGGCTATGGGCTAGCCATCATGGGCGAACGTCAGAAAAGATCTGTCACTCGTCGTTCAGGCGCGATCGCAGAGAGCTATAACCAGTCTAGAAAAGGAAGGCGATCGCCAATCATTCAAGCACCTGTGGTGTGGCGGTTTGACACGGGCGCAAGCGCCTTGGGAATTTATATCAAAGACGATCTCTGCTTCGTCGGCAATCAAGCAGGTAAGATTTCCGCAATTACCCATGATGGCAAAGTCCAGATTCAATACAAGCTTCCCGATGGGGTGAAGTGCATTCTCGCTGATGATGATTGGCTTTATGCTGGCTGTGATGATGGCAATGTCTATGATCTCAGTGGCAAGTTACCGCGTGTGGCTTACGCCATTGCCGACAATGTGGATATCTTTTGGATTGATGTCAAAGATGGCATCCTTGCTGTTTCCGATGCGGCGGGATATGTGACCGTGATTAATCACGATGATGAGTCGCAATGGTCGAAAAAGAGCGCAGGCGATCGCGGCTGGATGGTGCGTTGTGATGAGATTGGGGTATATCATGGCTACAACAATGGAGTCACGATGTATGACTGGGAGGATGGAACAGAAATTTGGTCGCATCAAGTCAATGGTTTGGTGGGCTTTGGTTGGCAAGAGGAGTCCAGCATCTTTGCTTCGACAACTACAGGAAATGTCCACCGCTTTAGCAAAAAAGGCGATGTTGAGGCTGTCTATCGTTGTGATGCCTATCTCTGCTCCTGTGCCACGGCTGAGAATGGCAAGTATGTATTTGCAGGCGATACCTATGGCGCGATCTACTGTTTTAATGAAGCAGGCGATCGCCTCTGGAAGCTAGACTCTGGCTGTGGCGCGTCCCAGTCTATGCAATTCTTTAAAGATCATCTCTACATCGTGACGCACTTGGGCTTTCTGGCTTGCATCGATGCCAGTGAAGCGGCGATTCTAGCAGCTCAGTCTGGCACTGTGACCGAAACAGTCAATATCAAAGCTTCCACTTTAGAGGATATTCTCCCTTCTGCAACCGTAGAAACCACTTCTGATAGTAGTCAAGGTGTATTAGTGGAATGTTTCCAAGATGGAAGTAAATTGAGAATTCGCGTTATCTCTGACGGCTACAATCAGAATTGGAAAGTCCAATTTCCTAGAGATATTCGCGAAGCTGGCGCACGTTATCTGGTTGACGAAATCCGCGAATCTTCCAACGGTAGTTTCTATCGCACCTTTGGCGATATCAAAAGGCTAGTTTAACCACATAGTAAGTAGCTAGGCATAAGTAATACCAATTCACGAAAGTGTGACAACACTTTTGTGAATTAAACACCAAACCCAGTAAGGTTTTGAGATTCCCAAAATGGCGTTGCCATTTTGGGAATTGGTATAGACTTAAAACCGAGAAGAGCATACCGCCCGCTGCGCGGGCGGTATGCTCTCTGGTTTTGGTTTTTAATTATGCCGAACTACTTAAAGGGATGCAATCTCTTCAGGTAACAGTGATATAGATTTTTTGCGTTAATCCCACCAAAAATAGAGATTGTCACTAGTTTTGAGGCTATCGGCTAAATTCTCAACTGAGCCACAGCCTTGATCGACGAGATCAGGACAAAATTCGTACATTCTCTCTGCTAACTCTTCGGGGTCTTGAATCGGTGTGAGAAACCGACCAGACAAGAGATCGCCCCGAATAATTGTGATGACAAAAGGTTGTTCTTCTTCAAGTTCGCGGAGCCATTTCAAAACATAGCCAGTGCCAATGCCGTAATTATATCCATTTGTTCCCATAGCGGCGATCGCTTCATATTTATCAGTTGTCGGCAAAATCCACAGCCTGTGGGGCAAATTATCAATGCTACGATCGCATTGAAACACAAAACAATCTCTTTCTAAAAAGTCATTTTGCAATGCTTCTACATCAATTTCTTTGCGCTTATTGGTTCTGACATTGATATAAAATCCGCCTTCAAGCTCATTGATCGCGATCGCTTTATCGCCACAAATTTCAGCTAGATCGCTAACTGCCTGCTGATATTCATCGGTTGCTGCACGTTCCGAAAAGTCTGGTGGCTCAATTTCTTCACCCCAAAGTTCATCATCCTCCTCTTGTTCTACTTCAAGATCGACTTCGAGTTCAGCAGCGCGATCGCCTACAACCCCTCTCAAGAAAGCCAAAACATCCTGACGATGATAAACTTTTGCTAGTCCTAAAGCCGATCTACCCTCACGATCGCGTTTTCCAACATCTACTCCAGCTTCAATCAATTTAGCGATCACTTCTCTACTCGCCCTGTAAATTGATGTTGTGAGTGCATTTCCTTTTTCATAATCTCCCAAATTAGGATCAGCTCCTGCTGCTAAAAGAGCTTCAATTACTTCAATATTCTCTTTGTCTGAATTATAGTGATTTAACGCAAAGATGAGAGCTGTACCTTCATTACACTTAGCATTAACATCTAGTCCTTTCTCAAGTAAAAGCTGAACTAGAAGGAGAGAACCTTGGCTAGCTACATCCATTAGCAAGGTTTGCCCCTCGTCATCTTTAATTTGGTAATCAGCACCACTTTCAATCAAAAATTTTGCAATTTCCTCATGTTTACAATCAATCGCAATAGATAAGGCGCTATTCTTTTTAGCAACCACATTAACATCGGCATTCTCAGCAACTAATCTTTTTACAATCTCTAGATGTCCTTTCTCGCTAGCAATCATCAAAGCTGTGAGTCCCAGTCCATCTCTTTGATTTAAGTCGGAAGTCTTCTCAAGAAGTAAGTCCACAATTGCTGCATGTCCCTCTTGTAAAGCAAACATCAGGGCAGTTCTACCTGTCTGATAACCATATTCAAACAAAGAATCAGCGTTATAACCGCCCGATAATAAAAAAGGTATTTCACCAATTAAATCATTTAGAGTCGGATCGGCTCCATCCCTTAAGAGAATACTTACAAGCTCCGCATGGTTATGTAATGCTGCCAACATAAGAGGAGTTTTGTTTTTGGTGTTCCGTCTAGCATCTCTAGTATTAATATTAGCTCCTTTGGCTAGGGCGGCTATTACCAAATCTGTATTGCCAGCGATCGCTGCATCTAGCAATTCCTCATCCGCAGAAACAGGAGTTTCAACAATTCCAAAGGATTTTAACGTATCCAAAACTCGAACATCATGATTGCGAGTTGCCCAATCAAATGCCGATAAGCCTTCTCCATCTTTGTGATGTGGTGTTGCACCTAATTCTAATAAAGTAGCAACGGTTTCATGATGTCCGCAACGAGCAGCAAGAATCAAGGGGGAGGTGTCGGTGGCTTGTTCTGCCTCTACTTTTAGGGATGAAAAAGATTTTGATTTAATCGCCTCCATTTCTGCTAACGCTTCATTTGCGGTTGCTTCTGGATCGGCTGCTTCTTCCAGATTCTCAATTTTTTCCAACATTCCCCCAAAAGCCTCTAAGGATTTGAACAAATTACCCAAGACTTCTCCTGCTTGCTTTTGTACCTGAGCCTGATTAATCGTAATACGGCTAACTTCAGTATTCACATCTGCACCTGCTTGCACAAGTGCTTTTACAACCTCGGTTCCACCTTGGGCTGACGCTAAGGCGATCGCAGGTGTAGAATGAAAAGTATCAGTACTATTGGGAGAAGCTCCTGATGCCAAAAGTTGGAGGGCAACTTGGAAATGTCCGACTTCTAAAGCGCAATTTAATGGGGCTTTATCATCAACATCAGCACCAGCTTCAATCAAAATTTTTACAATTTCGAGGTCTCCTTTTCTTGCCGCAACAGAGAGCGGAGTTCCTGAGAATGTTTGCACATTTACATCTGCACCTTTCTCAATCAGGATTTTAACCACCTCAACCCCATAATCTAATGCCATCACCATTTCTGTGCGAAGAGCATTATCCCAAGCACCTGCTTCTACAAGGGCATACCTAATTTCGCGATCATATTCAGCAATTTCCAACAAGGTTTCGTCACCATCCTTGAGGTTTGGGTTTGCTCCTTCAGCTAAGAGTTCTCGGACAGTCGAGATATTCTTGGCTCTAACGGCTTCGATTAGTTGGCGATCGCGATTTTGTAGCATAGGATTTGAAATATCTAAATTTTTAGTTTTTCCCCTGCACGATAAATTTAACCTCTATTCCATCGGCATTGTCAATATCAAAAAATACATTTAACACCAAAAACACCCCCCTAAAACTCAACTAAGTTAAAGTATTACGAAACATGTGCAATTTCCCTGCTCATAAGTAGCTTGACAAAAGTGCTGTAGTGAATATTTACTAAATCAAGATATTTGTATAGAGTCTATTTGAGGTGTTGGGTAAGCCCAAATAGCTAGTATTGTAAATTTGTGTGAGGCTTTCCCATGCTAGAGGCATTCTTCATTTTTCTTAGTTCATTTGGCTTGCTAGGGACAGCTTTTTGGGTTTGGATGCTTTATGACTGTCTAAAGAATGGTTCGGGCGATCGCTATCTCTGGCTATGGGCATTAATTCTTCTTAACATAATTGGCGCTTTTCTCTACTTCTTTATTTGCTGGATGCCTCGCTATGGTAGTACTATCCCAGTCCCCCGATTCTTAAGCCGTCGTCGGTTACGTGATGCGCTGTGGCAGGCAGAAGCCGAAGCTAGGAATATTGGCAAAGCGCACCAGTACATCAAACTAGGAGATATCCTATTTGAGCTGGATCAACTGGATAAGTCTGCAAATGCCTATAACAAAGCCTTAGAACTAGAGCCTGATCATCCTAAAGCTCTTTGGGGCGCAGCTTGGGCGGAAAGAAACAACAAAAATTTAGAAGCAGCAAAGACTCATTTGCAAAGGCTATTGAAAGTAGAAGCAGGATTCTCCTATGGAAATGCTTCTCTCACCTATGGTGAACTTTTATTTGATCTTGGTAATCTAGAAGCAGCAAAGACCCACTTGCAGTTGCACCTCAAAAGTTGGAGTCATCCAGATGCCTATATGACACTTGCAAGGATATATCAACAACAAGGAGATATTGCAACTGCTCGCGAGACTTTAGAGACGATGATTTATAAAATCAAAAGCTTTGTTCCATTTCAATATCGTAAGAATCAACACTTTATATCTCAAGCCGAAAAGATACTCAAAAAGTTGAAATAGCTCTGTCCCAATATCTCTTATACCAAAGCTGAAGCTGAAAATGGCTACGCCATTTTCAGCTTCAGCTTTGAAAACCACTACTGAGTTTGGTTTTTAATTCACGAAAGTATGACAACACTTTCGTGAATTGGTATTACATTGCCATAGAGAACAAATTCAGTACAAGACTTCAATTCTAACAATAGCGTTGCTATTGTTAGAATTGAAATAACGCAGGTGCGATCGCTTAGTTACTTTTTCGTCTTATGCGCTTTACTCGTTTTGGTCTGTACTTGGCTTTAATGCGCTGGACTTGCTCCTTGAGCTTGCCACCCTTTTCTGGATTGACCATCGCCACAAAGTTCGCAAAGCCTTCGATGGATTGAATTAAATCAGGATAGTTACCCCAATGCTTTCCTGCTAATCCATCCTTCTCAATCTGAAATAAGGTAGCCCGAAAACGTTTGAGTGTCTCTCTATCCACATTTAGCTTCTCATTAACCACAATCCCTGTTACTTCTTGATGTTGAGATTTATGGAGAACTCTCGTCTTTTGGGGATGGATGGTGAATCCCTCATGAGTTGCGATCGCTTCCGTCCGTTTCAGCACATTACAGATCTGTCGCAAATTCTCACCAGAACCAGAGAAGGTCAAGTCATCAGCATAGCGAGTATACACAAAACCGAGATTTGCTGCCATCTTAGTGAGACGCAGATCGAGGCGACGACAGATTAAATTGGTAATGGCTGGGCTGCTAGGTGCGCCTTGGGGCAAATGGCGATCGCCTAAAGCCACATAATAGGTCTTGCCATCGAGTTCTACTGCCTCTACAGCAGCATCAGTACAAATTAGTCCAAATATCGTGGCAGCAGCTTCGGAATAGCCTAGAGATATAAATAATCCCTTGACCCGCTGGTAAGAAATAGAAGGAAAGAAATCTTGTAAGTCTAGATTGATGACGACATCGGCTCCCACATGCGGCTCGGCATTGGTGACAATCGATCGCCCACGACAAAAGCCATGGGCAGCCTCATGGCAATCCACTTGTTCGAGAATGTGATAGAGAATCCATGTCTGCGCTTGTTTGAGCCTTGGCATGGGCGCAGAAATCAATCGCTCGCCGCCTATTTTTTTGGCAATTTTGAAACGGATGTAGTGAGAGATATTGCTAGCCCGTCTTGAAAAGGCTAAAAATCGCAGTTCTCCGAGGCTGATTCCCATGGCAGCAGCAATCTCCCCTGATGTGCCATATTCTGGTAAGCCGTAGCTTTGTAAGCGATCGCGATCGCATTCAGTTTTATTGAGTCCTGCGGAAACTCCCTCGCCTAGAAATACGATTTCCTGTTGTTTCTTGAGTTCCCAAATTTCTAAACGTTCTTGACGCTCTCGCTCTCGCCGCTCTTTAGTTTCTTGCTGTTTGCGTTTAGACTCCGCTAATCTCTGGGCTAAAGCTTCTTTTTTGAGTGCTTCTTCGTTATGCAGTTGGCGATTTTGCGCTCGTAAATCCTCAAGCTCCCGCATGATCTCGCCCTTGCGCCGAATCTCATCAGCAGGATCCTTGGGCATTTCACCTGCGGCTGGCCAAAACCCTAAACGAATCATTTCCTCCAGAATTACTTCATCTCGGGAGCTACGCCTAATGCGATCGTAAAGTTCCTGACGGGTGCGGGGTTGGTCGGTCATAGTTATTTACCGCAGGTTGCGCTGTCAAAAAGTCACATTCAGCAGTCAACAGGTTACTCCTTCGTAAACCTCTCAGGACTGGATTGCTCAACTCCAGCGGCTCCGCTACTAGTGTGTTCATTAGCTTTTCGGAAGCCAAACCGTAATAACACACTAGTAGCGAGAGACGCACAGTTAAGAGCAAGCCAGTGATGCGCGCTTAGACTAAATGCAAGAATGGCGATCCACCATTCGGATTGCAAGGTTGTTTGCCCTTTTGACTGCTGTTGCGACTGTTTCGTACATGTTTGATATACAAATATGTACTATTCAAAAGATAGCTTAAACAGGGGCTTGGGGTCAAATCCAACATTTTATAATTATTTTATAATTAAAGGTGGGAAAGCTTAATTAAACGTAGGATGCCTTAGGGCAATGTAACGCATCCATTAGTCAACAATGATGAATTAGGCGATCGCTAACTCATGCTACGTTTAACTACAGCATATTCATCATATTTATCTCATGCGACATGATTTTCTTGATTCAATCGCGAACAAACCTTTTTACAAGCTGATTCAGCAAAAATATAGCGGTAAGGTCGCACGGCGAAGTGGCGTTAGCTACATGAACCATATTCAAGAAGGTGCTTTTATTCTTCAGTTGATTTACGGCAACAACGAAACCCTGATGGAAGCATTTTGTCTCCATCCAATTTTTCAAAATGACAAATCACTATCTCAGTTACTTTCTGATGATTCAGATGAACTTGCCTTTATCTCTCCTCCTGCCATAGTTCTAGGGATGGAGTATCGGCGAGTTACTAGTAGTTATAAGATCAAAAATAAAATCCAAAGCTTCGACTCTATCGAAATTGGTCCACTCGACAAAGTTCATAAGATGTTAGTAGCCGACAAAATTCAAAACAAAAAAGATTTTATGAAATATATGTACTTGAAGCATGATCGACCTTCTTATCAAAAGGCTTCTGAGCATGGACTTCAATATTTTGATAGTTGGCTTAACCGATTGTCTGTTAGTCAAGAAATGTATACAGAAATAGTGGAGCAGGTGGAGCGAAACAATCAGTAGTTAATTAAATGTAGGATGCGTTAGTTCAATGTAATGCATCTATTATTCGACAATGATGGATTATGCGATCGGAGACTGTCAAGCATTTTGTGTAAAGTCTAGAAGCTAGATGTGGAGACGATCCTCAAAGAGGATAGCAAATCGATTAAGGGCGGGTTTCCAATCGCGAATGGGCATTGTCCATTTCTTAGAAATAT
>NZ_SELU01000015.1:0-83615 GCF_006861605.1 Pseudanabaena sp. UWO310
TCCCTACTATATAAATCCTTTCGGACTAACTGCAAAAGGACTGAGTGGAAAGAGGCAAATCAGAAATATTGCTAGAAATATGGTGAGTGATGACGATGCTAATGCGTATTGATAAAGATATTCAAAATATCCAAAAGGCGATCGCGGATGCGCTTGTCCGCATTGATACCATTCATCTGGAATATTCTCAGGCGATCGCCCGCGCCACACAGCAACAAATCTTGCTAGCGGTCTTTAGCTTCTGTACCCAAAAATGCCCAGAGGCATTTTTAGCGCTTTCATTATCCGAGCGTCAAGATTTACAGGAGTCTTTGCGAAAAACAATTAAGACTCTTTGCGATCGCATCCAAGCACAATTAGAAGAATGCGATCGTGATAGTCGAGTTAATCAGGAAAACCTTGATAATTTGCTCAGTAAACTCCTTGATGAGAGTATGGGAACCCTGAACCAGTTATTAGTAGATAGCAAAATATTAAGGGCCGCGCAGATCCAAGGTGAAAAAGCCTTGCAGATGAGCATTCGGCTTGCGGAGATTGAATTCACCGATCGCCAAGTTATGTCCCATCGCGGCGAATTGCGTGTTTTATCGGCAAGGATCGCCCATTTGCAAAATGAGCTAGAAAAGAAATATCAACAAAAGACGATCGCGGAAGCGGAATTAGCTTGGCGATCGGCATGGGTGGAATAATAATGCTATGACAAAAAATCGTGTAGTTTATCGGGAGTTTGGCGTACCTGAGGAAGATGACTCAGACAATAATGTGGTCGATTTACCACCACAGCAACAAAATCCTCGCATTCAAGTCACACGCAGAGGCAAGGGCGGAAAGACCGTGACTGAGGTGACAGGTTTTCAGACCACGCCTGAGAATTTGGCAAAACTAACTAAGCAGTTGAAAAATCAATGTGGTACTGGGGGCACATCAAAGGAACAAGCGATCGAGATTCAAGGTGATTGCAGTCAGAAAATTTTGCAGATATTGCTCAGCTTAGGCTATAAAGCCAAAATAAGCGGCAAATAATAAAGGGGGCGCACAAGCGCCCCTTTTATTATTTGCCGCGTTATACCAATTCACTGAAGTGAGCCAACACCTCAGTGAATTACAAACCAAACCTAGCAAGGGTTTGAAAAACTAAAAATGGCTACGCCATTTTTAGTTTTGGTATTAGACAACTTATTTATCGTTTTAAGTGACTAAAAAGCTGATTTGGAGTTAGTGGCAATGTCAGTCCATCTAAACAAGTTAACTGATCGTTACCGCTAACAATTTGAAGGGGGCGATCTGGGAGAAAGATCATAATTACTTCTTCTTGGCTGTCAATTAGCCAACCAAGCTTTGCTCCTTCAGTCAAACAATCTTGAATTTTAGCGATTAGTTTTGTTGTGCTTTGATCGGTTGAGAGAATTTCAATTAGCCAGTCGGGAGCGCCCTGAATTGCCGAATTATCCAAAGGTATACGGCTTTTATGGATAATAGTTACATCTGGAACAATAGAGTTTTTGCTCAAGACACAGCGCAGCTCTGGAAAAGCTTCGTATTCGCTATTAGTATTATCGATCGCTCTGACTAAATACTTCTGCAAAAGGCTATGGTAAAAAGTAGGCATTGGCTTTTGCAATACTCGACCGTTCAGAAATTCCCAAGCTGGGGATTCTTCAATGTTGGGAAGTTGAGAAAAATCATCTAGGGTGACTGGATGAAAGGCTGCGAGAACCATAAGCCACGTAGTCTCAAAACTAACATATCAAAACTGGCGTAACAATCTCAAATTTATCACATATAGCTACCGCCAATCTTGTTAGGACAAAATTAAATTCCCAAAGAGGGTTGCCGCGCTCCGCGCGGCAACCCTCTTTGGGAGTTCGTTGCTATGTTTAGTTTAAAGGTGTTGCTTTGCAACACCTTTAAACTAAGCTCCAACATTCACGGGCGATTTCCCAATCTTCTTGGGTGTGAATTACTAAAACTCTGACCGCCGAATCAGGTGTAGCAATATCGACATCAAGCAATTTTTGATTATTTTTATCTAAATCCAGTTTCAATCCCAAAAATTCAAATCCCGCACAGGCTGATTCCCTAATGATCGGAGCATTCTCGCCAACTCCTGCGGTAAAGACTAGTACATCTAAGCCCCCAAGACTAGCAACCATCGCGCCAATATGCGATCGCAAACTATGCACATACACATCCAAGGCTAGCTGCGCTTGCCGATCGCCCTCCGCGATCGCCTGAAGAATCAGACGCAGATCTGCGGAGATTCCCGAAAGACCCAATAGCCCCGATTCGCGATTGAGGATGCGATCGAGTTTATCTCCATCCATATCGGGTTGATGTAATAAATGAAGCAGAATTCCCGCATCAATGGAACCCGAACGACTACCCATCACCAGCCCCTCAAGGGGAGTAAATCCCATCGTCGTATCAATACTCTCACCGTGACGGATCGCGGCGAGGGAACAGCCATTGCCCAAATGACAGGTAATCAATCGCAAATCTTTAACCTGACGATTGAGAATTTGAGCGGCGCGATCGCGACAGTACTGATGGCTAATCCCGTGAAAGCCATAGCGCCTTATTCCTTGCTCGGTATACTTAGTGGGAATCGCGTAAGTATAGGCCGCAGGGGCTAAATGGGCATGAAAAGCGGTGTCGAAGACTGCCACTTGGGGCTTGCTCCCAAATAATTTTTCGGTGGCGATAATTCCTTCGAGATTGGCGGGATTGTGAACTGGGGCAAAGATAGCTAATCGCGCGATCGCTTCTTTGACTTGATCGTTAATCATCGTACTTTGGCGATATTCTGCTCCTCCATGAACGATGCGATGCCCGATGATATCTACTTCTAGAGGGCTATTGAGAACGGATACTTCCCCACTCCAGAGGGTTTCCAGCATATGTTCGATAATCTCAGGACGAGAAGTTGCCGAGATTTCCTCTTCTAAAACTTTGCCATATTGCGGCTTAACCTTAATTTCGGCAAAGCCCTCATGGTGCGTCCAGTCGATGCTCGCTTCCCAAATTGGCTTAGGCGGTGAGTCGGGCAATCCATCGGGAAGATCGTATAGGCAACTTTTTTGGCTGCTTGAGCCTGCATTGAGAACTAAGATTTTCATTACTTGTTATGGAAATATTCTTATGGAAATATTCTTATGGAAATATTCTTATGGAAATATTCTTAAGTACCCGACAACGATCGCAGTTCAGCATCCATAAAGCTCCGATCGCCCAATAACTTGAGCATGGGACCCAACGCACCAAACTGAACCACACTGAGGGATGCGGCTGGCACATCAATGCGATCGCGATATCTTCCCAAATCGATCCCCAATAGATTACAAAGAATCACCCGAATCGTTGCCTTGTGCGAAACCACTAATACATTGCCCGAAGGATATCTCTCTTGAATCTCAGCAACTACTAACGAAGCTCGACTCGCCAGTTGCACTGCGGTTTCGCCACCCGTGGGTGGATTCCATGCAGGTTCGCTTAACCAGCGTAGATAGTCGTCTTTGTAATTCTCCCTCACAAATTCATTACTCAGTCCTTCCCATTTGCCATAACGCAATTCCTTTAGCCCTTCCCGAAACTGCATTTCTGCGCCGATCGCTTCGCATAAAGGCTTAGCTGTGGCGATCGTCCGTTTCATTGGACTGACAAATACGGCATCCCAAGCGATCGCCTGATGAGCCTTACCAAAGGCGATCGCCATTTTTACGCCATTATCAGTTAGCTCAGGATCAAGTTCGCCACAATAGCCCCCAGTGCGACTATAGATGGTTTCGCCATGACGGAGTAGATATAAATTCAAGCTCATAATTGTTTCTAATTAAACAGCAACTAATACCAGATCACAAAATGGCGTAGCCATTTTGTGATTTTAAAACCCTTACTGGGTTTAGTTTTCAATTCCCAAAAGTGTGGATACCCTTTTGGGAATTGGTATAACTAAAAAAGCCTTGCTTTGCAAGGCTTTTTTTAGTTAGTGGGGATAGCGCCAGTTCACAATTTCAGGTTTGTCGATGCCATTCTCATAGGCATATTGACGGCATTCGATCTGTTGATTGCGGAGAGATTCCTTCGCATGAGCGCCAATACCCTGAAGTTTCGGTACGCGGTCAATCACATCGATCGCGAGGCTAAAGCGATCGACTTGGTTATTAATCGCCAGTTCCAAAGGCGTATTGATATTGCCCTTCTCTTTATAGCCACGCACATGCAAGTTTTTATGATTGGTGCGGCGATAGGCGAGGCGATGAATTAACCAAGGATAGCCGTGGAAGTTGAAAATAATCGGTTTGTCCGTGGTAAAGAGCGAATCAAAATCGCGATCACTCAAACCATGGGGATGTTCGGTATCGGGTTGAAGCTTGAACAAATCCACGACATTAATAAAGCGAATCTTCAATTCGGGGAAATGCTCCCAGAGCAATGTTGTCGCGGCTAAAGCCTCAAGGGTGAGGATGTCACCACAACCGACCATCACCACATCAGGCTCGACCCCTTGATCGTTACTTGCCCAGTCCCAAATGCCTAAGCCCTTGGTACAGTGCTTAATCGCCTCGTCCATATCCATAAATTGCAAATGCATTTGCTTATCGCAGACGATCACATTCACATAGTCGGTACTGCGCAAGCAGTGATCGGAGACCGATAGCAAACTATTGACATCGGGCGGCAAGTAGATGCGCGTTACTTCTGCACTCTTGTTAACGACCACATCTAAAAATCCAGGATCTTGATGGGTAAAGCCATTGTGATCTTGCCGCCATACCGTAGAAGTGATCAAGAGGTTGAGCGATGAAATGGGCGATCGCCAAGGAATCTCTTGGCTAATTTCCAACCATTTGCAATGCTGGTTGATCATGGAGTCGATCACATGGACGAAAGACTCATAGGTAGAAAAGAATCCATGTCTACCCGTCAACAAGTAACCCTCTAGCCATCCCTCTAGGGTATGCTCGCTGAGGATTTCCATCACGCGCCCATCCGCAGCAAGCTCACCCCCATCGGCATCCTCAGGCAGGTATTCCGCAATCCAGAACTTTTTACTTACTTCGTAAACTGCTTGCAGCTTATTGGATGTATTCTCATCGGGACCAAAGATGCGGAAATTGTCCATGTTTTGACGCATCACATCACGTAAAAACACACCTAAGGGTTTGGTGTTTTCCACTTCGATTTGCCCTGCGCGATCGATTTGTACGCCGTAATTACGAAAATCAGGCATTCTCAAAGCGCGGCGCAATAGTCCACCATTCGCGATCGGATTGGCACTCATGCGGCGATTGCCCGTCGGTGCAAGATCCTTTAATTCGGGAATTAACTTACCCGCAGCATCGAACAATTCTTGCGGTTTATAGCTTTGCATCCAATCTGCCAACATTTGTAAATGTTCGGGATTGTTATGCATTCCTGAAAGTGGAACTTGGTGCGCCCGCCAAAAACCTTCCACCTTATGTCCATCGACTTTTGCGGGTCCCGTCCAACCCTTAGGCGTGCGCAATACGATCATTGGGAACTTGGCTCTTGTGGGCGTACCCGTAGCTCTAGATTCCTGTTGAATCCGTCTAATCTCGTTCAGGCAATGCTCTAGGGTAGCGGCGATCGCTTGATGCATCGATTCGGGTTCGGAACCCTCCACAAAGTAAGGTTGGTAGCCATAACCCACAAATAGACTTTCTAGTTCTTCGTGACTAATTCGCGATAGGACGGTGGGATTATTAATCTTATATCCATTTAAGTGCAGAATGGGCAATACAGCACCATCCCGAATGGGATTGATAAATTTGTTAGAATGCCAAGCCGTCGCGAGGGGACCAGTTTCCGATTCACCATCGCCAACCATCACCACCGAGATCAGATCGGGATTGTCAAATACAGTTCCGTAAGCATGGGACACGCTGTAACCGAGTTCGCCGCCCTCATGGATCGATCCTGGAGTCTCAGGTGTACAGTGACTACCAATCCCTCCTGGAAAGGAAAACTGCTTGAAGAAGTGCCTCATGCCTTCTTCGTCCTCGCTGATATTGTGATAGATCTCCGAGTAAGTTCCTTCTAAATAGACAGGACCTAAAATTCCAGGTGCGCCATGTCCGGGCCCTGCTAAAAAGATGGCATTGAGATCGTATTTTTTAATGAGACGATTCATATGCGTATAGACAAAACTCATGCCAGGACTCGATCCCCAATGCCCTAGCAAGCGATTTTTGATATGTTCGGGCTTTAGAGGCTCGCGCAAAAGCGGATTTTCGCGTAGATAGATCATCCCGATCGCTAAATAATTACAAGCCCGCCAGTAGGCATCTATTTTCCGAAGTTCTTCTGCACTGAGAGGATTTCCGACAACGGTCGAACGTGCCTTACCATAGCAGCTAATATTCGCGTTATTGGTAGTAGAAGAGTCCGTGTCAGCTATTTTGAGAGGAGTTGATACCATAAGATTACGATTTGTTCCTGTCGCTAATTTGATTGAGCCTTCTGACCTCACAACTTTAACCGACATTCCCAAAATCCTTGGTGATTTGCATATCTCCTTTAGATTTGTGTGCTGGGATCGCTTATATCTAGGAATAGGGTTTAGTTGGTTTAGATTAGATCTATTGCGCCACTAAGCTTATAAACCCAAAGCCCTGTAGCGTGCGCTACAGGGCTTTGGGTTTTATATTTAATTGCGCTTAGGGACTTGCGATTTAATGAAGTACCAAATATAAAACCAGAATCGGTGGTGCGGCTCCGCCGCGCCACCGATTCTGGCAAATCTGGATTGGTATCTTATTCTCTCGCAAGTCCCTTAGCTACTTATCAGGGGAATATCGATAGTTGTGGCATTCATTACTTTTGCTCGGTAATTGCTTGGCAATTACCGAGCAATTACCGAGCAATTAATAGACAAGCCAAAATTTTGTTGTCAAAAAAAGTTAACATTAACTTAATAATTCGCTAGCTCTAGGCAAAAGATCTTACTAAGTAAGTAGGATTATTAAATATAAAACCCTAAAACCTGCGGCGCACGCGCAGCGTGCGCCGCAGGTTTTAGATCTGGATTTTAATTATGTCCAGCTACTTAGATCACTAGATCAATTCCTGCAAGCCAGTAGTTTCTAAAGATTACTCCTCAACTTGCTTCCCATTCACAAACGCAAACTCAGTAATTTAAACCTTTTACCAGCACATTATCAGCAAAAGTCATGGCTCGACAACTCAAAAATATTGCACCGCATGGTGGTCAGTTAATTAATCGCCTCGCCTCAGAAGCCCAAAAAGAAGTTTTTTATAGCAAAGCTGACCACTTGCCATGCGTGCAACTGACTGAGCGATCGCTGTCCGACCTTGAGCTAATTGCGATCGGTGGCTTTAGTCCCCTCACAGGCTTCTTGGGGAAGGCTGACTATGAATCCGTCGTCTTAAATATGCGCTTGGCGAATGGGTTACCTTGGTCGATTCCGATTACCTTGCCTGTTACTAGTGAATTAGCCGATAGCCTCAATATTGGTAGTCTAGTTCGCCTCAACGATCCGAAGGGTGTATTTATAGGTGTATTAGAACTAAGCGAAAAATATAAGTACGACAAACTAAAAGAAGCTCTCCATGTCTATCGTACTAATGAAGATCGGCACCCAGGGGTTAAGGTCGTCTATGGTCAAGGTGAGGTATATCTAGCAGGTGATGTATGGCTGTTAGAGCGTCGTCCGCACCCACTTTTTCCTACCTATCAAATCGATCCTGTCGATTCTCGCGAATTATTTATTCAAAAAGGTTGGCGAACAGTTGTCGGCTTCCAAACCCGCAACCCAATCCACCGTGCCCATGAATATATTCAGAAATGTGCGTTGGAAATAGTCGATGGGTTGTTCCTCCATCCTCTGGTTGGTGCGACTAAGAGCGATGACGTACCTGCGGATGTGCGGATGCGTTGCTACGAAATCATGCTAGAGCATTATTTCCCCTTAGATCGCGTCACCTTAGCGATTAATCCCGCTGCCATGCGCTATGCGGGGCCTCGCGAAGCAATTTTCCATGCGTTAATTCGCAAAAACTATGGTTGCTCCCACTTCATCGTCGGACGCGATCATGCTGGAGTCGGTGACTATTACGGAACCTACGATGCGCAACATATTTTCTATGAGTTTGAGGATGGCGAACTGGGAATCATTCCTTTAATGTTTGAACATGCTTTTTATTGCAAACGCACGCAGGGCATGGCGACGACAAAGACTAGTGCTAGCCTCCCCGAAGAAAGGGTACATCTATCGGGTACTAAGGTTCGCGAGATGCTTCGCCGTGGGGAATGCCCACCTCCTGAGTTCTCGCGTCCTGAAGTGGCTGCCGAGCTAGCTAAAACCATGCATAAAATGGCGATCGAGGAAGCTGCTACGGGCTTTGAAATATAAACATTAAAGGAAGAGCCGCAAAGCGGCTCTTCCTTTAATGTTTAATACCAATTCACGAAGCCATTTCTTAGAAACCATTTAAGAATTACTTTCTGCGGTCAAAAACTCTAAGAGATCCCCCTCAATCCCCCTTAAAAAGGGGGAAGAATTTAATTCTCCCCCCTTTTTAAGGGGGGCTGGGGGGGATCTAGTGAATTCTTAAATGGTTTCTTAACTTGGTATCAAGTCTTTAGTCTCAATCACCTAATTCTCAACCATGCAATACGTTTTGATTATCCATGAAGTCGCCGACTATCCAGCTTGGAAGAAGGTTTTTGACGATGCGGCGGATATTCGTAAAGAAGCGGGCGAACGCTCCTATCAGGTTCTCAAATATGAAAAGGAGCCTAATAAAATTGTCCATTTCTCAGCATGGACGGCGATCGCTGATGCGAAAAAGTTTTTTGAGTCGCCTCAACTAATTAAAATCAGAGCTGAAGCAGGGGTCAAATCTCCAGACTTTATCTACCTAGAGCAGCTTGAGTCGGGGATTCTCTGATTTTCTAATTTCAAGCTTTTTGGGAGTTGTTTTAAACGCAGAAAAATCCCAAGTTTAATAAGCTACTCCCTTCCCAGTGAAAAATTAGACGTTGCGGCGCGAAGCGCCGCAACGTCTAATTTTTGGTTTTGTATGTCTATTTCCTTGGTGGAAAGGGAGTAGTTAGCTTCTCACTCTAATTCTGGCATGGCTAACTTAGGAAATACAATTACAAAGAACCCCATCCATGCCGTTATGGGGATCGCTACCAAAACCGACAGCCAAATTATTTTAAATAATAACCAACTGGCACTAATAATCGAGAAGCCAGTCAGAATAATCGACCAAGGCTGACACCACCAAGGTTTATGATTCCAAACACTGTCAGGTTGTTCTAAGGTCATTTTTTGATTTCCCACTGATTAATACCAATTCACGAAAGTATGACAACACTTTTGTGAATTAATACCAAGTTAAAAGGTCGTGCGAAGCACGACCTTTTTATATTTTACATGCGTTCTAAAACACGGATACCGAGAAGACTTAAACCCAGCTTAAGAGTTTTGGCGGTGATATCACAGAGACTCAGGCGCGAGATTCTTTCTGACTCTTCGGCTTGCAATACTGGACATTGCTCGAAGAATTGATTGAACTTTTGACTGAGTTCAAACAGATATTGACAAAGACGATTGGGGAAAAGCTCCTCGGCAACAGCTTCGATCGCTTCCGCGAATTGCAAAAGGTGCTTGGCTAAGACAATCTCAGGATCTTGGGTGAGATGGATCGCCGCATCTAAACTGGCAAAATCGATCTCGCCTTTACGCCCGATTCCCTGTACCCGCACATAAGCATAGAGCATATAGGGCGCTGTGTTGCCCTGTAGGGCTAACATCTTATCGAAACTAAAAATATAGTTGCTGGTGCGATTTTGGGAAAGGTCGGCGTACTTCACTGCCCCAAGTCCGACAGCTTCGGCGACATCTTGTTTGAATTCATCAGATGCATCGGGATTGCGGGTTTCGATATCGGTACGCGCACGCACAACTGCTTCTTCGAGGAGACTCTTGAGGGCGATCGTATCGCCCGATCGCGTTTTAAATTTCTTGCCATCCTCACCCATCACCAAACCAAAGGGAACATGGGTAGTCTGCACGGTTTCAGGAATCCAATTTGCACGCTTCGCAACTTGGAAAACTTGGGCAAAATGTCCCGCTTGCCCAATATCAGTTACGTAAATAATCCTTGTGGCTTTGTCTTCGTTAATGCGATAGCGTAGGGCAGCGAGGTCAGTGGTCGCATAGTTATAGCCACCATCGGTCTTCTGAATAATTAGGGGTAAGGGTTGACCGTCTTTATTGCTAAATCCTTCTAGAAAGACGCATAATGCGCCTTGATCTTCTTGGAGCAAACCAGTTTCGCGGAGGTCGGTAACGACATCGGCTAAGAATGCATTATAAAAAGATTCGCCACGTTCCTCTAATTGAATATTGAGGGTGTCATAGATCTTTTGGAATTCGCGGCGTGACTGTTCGCAGAGCAGTTGCCATGCTAGTTTGGCTTCAGCCCCTCCCGCTTGCAACTCCACCACCGCCGCGCGGGAAGTTTCTTTAAATTCTGCATCTTCATCAAAGCGTTTTTTGGCGGCGCGATAGAGTTCTACTAAGTCACCGATCGCGATCGCATCGGCTTTAGTCAGCGCATCGGGATAGACTTCGCGCAGGTAGGTAATCAACATCCCAAATTGCGTTCCCCAGTCGCCAACATGGTTGAGGCGCAGGACTTCATGTCCTTGAAATTCTAAAATTCTGGCAATACTGTCACCGATAATCGTCGATCGCAAATGTCCAACATGCATTTCCTTCGCAATATTCGGGCTGGAAAAATCGACGATCACGCGATCGGGTTTATCGACCTTGGCGATCGCGAGGCGATCGCTTTTTTGCATTTTTGCTAATTGGGTTTCTATGTAACTAAGTTTCAGCTTTAGGTTAATAAATCCCGCTCCTGCGATCGTCGGAGGCTCAAATATATCGTCAATTTGTAAATTTGCAATTATCTGCGCCGCTACATCTTGGGGCTTTTGTTTGAGCTTTTTGGTTAAGCCTAGGGCGGCATTGCATTGATAATCGCCAAATTTTGCATCCTTAGATGGGGCGACGGCAGGATCGTAGTTGTCGTATGCTGCACCAAAGGCAGCAGCGATCGCCTGAGAGCAACGGATCTTTAAATCGGATAAAACGGAGGTAGTCATGGGTTAGTTGTCGCTTTTTTGCCTAGGGAGATCAATATAGCGTTTTTTAAGATCTCTTGACTGAAAACCCATTTTAGAGTGGCGGCGCTTTGCGCCGCCACTCTAAAATGGGTTTTATAGCTACAGTCACTTGACTATAACGTAGTTAACCAGAGAGCATACCGTCCGCGTAGCGGGCGGTATGCTCTTCTAGGTTTTGAGTTTACTTATGCTTAGCTACTTAGCTACACACCATTAAATCTAGAAGGAGAGGGGAACTCTAAAAGCGATTTTGACTTCTAAGTTTTAAAGATTCAAAATGCATAGATTGGATTACTATAGCGGTAAAAAATCCCATGAAAAACTTTAGGTTTAAGGCTTTCAGTCAAATTTTTAAGCAAGTATGTTTGGGTTTTGGCGGCGCGGCGATCGCTCAATTATCTCTATTGGCAAATCCTAGTTTTGCCACACCAAACTATATTACTCTCAGGGTTTTTCCTGCGGATTTGAGCGAAACATTACCAATTTGTCCATCCGAAGTTACTTTAACTCAATCATCGCGTCCCTATTATGAAGGCGGTTACACCCTAGATGGTTCCGCGTCCCTTAGTTGGCTCGCTCAACCATTCACATTGGAAAAAAGTGATGAATTCAGTGCGATATGGGTTGCAAAACTCCAAAACAAATATCGCAATTGCAAGGCAACCGCAGGAATCACTAAAGTCAATAACGAACCCTTTGAAGGTAATTCTTATTTGAGAATGCGTTTTGTCAATAATAAGGTCTATCTCATTCTGGATATGACGGGGAAGACTGATGTTAATGGATATACGCCTGTGATTGTGAAAAAAGATGTAAAAGATGGCAATCCCATTTGGTCTTGGTCAGGTACGGATTAACTTCCATGTCATCTATAGCTAGGACATCAAACCCAATAGAGAGTTGCGGCGCGAAGCGCCGCAACTCTCTATTGGGTTTGATGTTTGCCCTAACATTACTGACTATAGCTATCTCTTACGTTGCTATAGTATTAGGAGACATATTTTGTGACAACAATTTTTCTAAAAACAATGTGATTGTTGCGATACCATAGGCTAAATCAAATAATTTTGGAATCCTCTCATATCGGCAAAGACTAATAAGTAGCTAAGCATAATTAAAACCCAAAACCAGAGTGCGTACCGCTCGCTACGCGGGCGGTACGCTCGTCTAGGTTTTCAGTGTACTTATGCTTACTCCCTTCCCAGTGAACAATTAGACGTTGCGGCGCTTCGCGCCGCAACGTCTAATTGTTGGTTTTTGATTTCTATTTCTTTGGTGGGAAGGGAGTAACTACTTAAGTAAGTTTCGCGAGATTAAATATTAAGTTTTAGGAGTGGAGATTACAGATTATGAAGAATTGGAGTAATTACTTAAAAAGCATTTGCGTAGTAATTAGCTTAAAAAGATTTTTGTCCAGTTTGTTAATTATGTCCATCTGCTTATGCCTACTATCGGCAGTGGTATTACCCATATCGCCCATATGGGCAACTCCTATTCAAGACATTCCCAATCCTCGCAAAACAAATGGTACTTGGGTAAGTGATGTCGCCAATATTCTCAGTGCTGAGACAAAATCGCGAATCAATCAAAGAATTACGCAATTAGAGGCTCGAAATGGTTCAGAAGTTGCGGTTGTAACCGTTCCTGATACTTCTCCTCTCGTCAGCCCTAAAGCCTATGCTACGCAGCTATTTAATACATGGGGGATTGGCAAACGCGGAGTGGATAATGGCGTATTATTGCTGATTTCCGTAAACGAACGGAGGATTGAGATCGAAACTGGGCGGGGGCTGACTTCGCGATTGAGCAATGCTCAAGTTATGCAAATTATCGAAACAAAAATTAAACCTGAATTCAAACTTCAGAAATTCGATCAAGGGACAATCAATGGTGTAGAGGAAATCGCAAATCTTTTAGAATATGGGGGCTCTAGCTTTGATTTTGCAATAGTTTATCTAGTGATTGGTGGATTAGGCATAGCGATCGCCCTAGGCGGCATTGCTTGGACAGTCACAAAAATTAACTCATGGTGTCGGCTATTACCCGATAGATCTTCATCCTCTGATCCACTGGTATTCCAAGTGAGAGTTCCACAACTTAAGCAAGTAGCGAATCGACCCATCTTAATGCTGGCTTTGGGCGTTAGCGCGATCGCGATAAGTGCAAGTGCTTTTTTGTTATCTGGCTCTACAACTTCCACAACTATTGTATCAATCAGCCTAGATCCGCGTTTTGGTGATCTGCTCAGGATTAATGTGGCGATCGCTTTAATTACTATGCCGATGTGGTTTGGCATTACTTATTATTGGCTAGCAAAGTTAGCAAGAACTTTACAACAGCCAACGCCTCCACAACTATGGAAGCAATGGGGTGCGATCCTCCTCAAAAATTTATTTCTCTTACTGAGAATTCAATGTTTGCTTTTATTGATAATAATCCTCTTAATATCTCTAACTGTTGCCACACTCTTGCCTAGCGATATTTTGTTTATAGCGATCGGCTTGAGTCTTGCCATGAGCTATCAACTTTTTCTAATTCATCTTGTTAATCAAATGTCCTTAGACAAGAAAAGCGAGAAGAGCGCGAGAGAACAGTTTTTTTGCACCACTTGCCACAGTGTAACTCAGCACCTCGATAAAGCAATAAGCGGTACTTATCTCACTCAACCTGAGAAGCTTGCTGTTGAGCTAGGTAATGCGACCTATGCTTTATATTCCTGCGATCGCTGTCATCCTGAATCTAATCGCGATCGCCAACATATCCATTGCCAGCTCAATATTCTGAAAGCAGAATCTATTTGTACTAAATGCCAATATCCGACAGTAATTGGCGCTTCTCTTAAAGAGTCTCGTAAGCCCAAAAAATTTCCCAAACAAGGCTCTAAGGAGGCAGTTAGTATCTTGCAATGTCAGAACTGCTTTCATGAGCAACCAGTCTATCCCTATGTTGCTACGAGCTATACCAATAGTTTTTATGAAAGTAGTTCTGACTACGGATCTAGCTCTAGTGGCTATGATTCCTCTTACTCAGATTATGGAAGTAGCTCGTCTAGTAGTGATTTTGGTGGGGGCGGTAGTGATTTTGGTGGGGGCGGTAGTGATGGAGGGGGTTCTGGTAGTGATTGGTGAGATTGTTAAAAAGGTAGCTACGATAAAACAGAATCAGTTATTCATGCAACAAAGCCAAATATAGGCGCAATAATCCGAAGGTATCGAGAATTGCGGAAGCGTGCTGTTACGTTTCGGCCAATGGTTCTCTGTCCGAACTGGGATAGATGATTTCTGAAGTAATGCTAGACAGCGATCGCTCTTCGCTGATGGCTACCATAGTTAACTCTTGGCTAAGGATTTATATAAAATTATAGGCTAAGAATTTCTAATTCAGATAGTTTGTGCTGCTCGCTATGTAGGCAGCACAAGCTTCTGGGCTTTACCATGCTCTGATTGCTATAATCACCCTATCGCTCTGCTTAGGAAACCATCATGACTCCAGCGATCGCACCTCCTGATATCTCAGCCAATGCCCCAGAAGAAAAGCTCCTCTGGACAAGCGCTGACCTCGAACTATTACCCGAAAACGGCAACCGTTATGAAATTATTAATGGAGAACTTTTTGTGACTAGAGCGCCCCATTGGAAACATCAAAAAACTTGCGGTAGACTCTTTACTGCTCTAGATACTTGGTCGATCGCTACTAAATTGGGCGAAACAGCTTTGGGCGCAGGTGTAATCTTTGGTGATAAGGATGATGTGATCCCTGATGTGGTATGGGTCAGCAAAGAGAAATATGAAGCTTTGATTGATGATGCTGGGCATCTATTGGGTGCGCCTGATATTGCGATCGAAATCCTATCAGCAGGAACAGAGAACGAAAGACGCGATCGCGAGGTTAAGTTAAAGCTCTATTCATCACAGGGAGTTTTAGAATATTGGATCGCTGATTGGCGAGAAAAGAAACTCCAAATCTATCGCCGCGAAAATGGAGTTCTTAAACTCGCGATGACCTTATTTATTAGCGATACTCTTACTTCACCATTATTACCAAATTTTTCCTGTCCCCTAGTCCAGATTTTTGAATAATACCAATTCACGAAAGTGTGATAACACTTTTGCGAATTAAATTTATGAATTGAAAACCAAATCCAGTAAGGGTTTTTAAAGCTCAAAATGACGTAGCCATTTTGAGCTTTGGTATAAGAAACCATTTAAGAATTACTTTCTGCGGTCAAAAACTCTAAGAGATCCCCCTCAATCCCCCTTAAAAAGGGGGAAGAATTTAATTCTCCTTTTTAAGGGGGGCTGGGGGGATCTATCCAATTCTTAAATGGTTTCTAAAGCAAAAGTGCCGCTTTGCGGCACTTTTGCTTACGTTGCGATCGCTACTTCACTTCTTGCAAATCCAGCGTTTTCTCCACAGACTGAACCTTGGGCTGAAGTACAGGAGGATTGGCTAGATAATCCGCTAATTGGGCTTCAATCTGTTCGCGAACAATCGAGCGATATTCGAGGAAATGCTCGCCTTGAGCGCAAACGGATAGGTAGCTGGTGACCACGTTAGGATAACGCTTCATCAGGTCAAAGAGATTAATCCAGAACTGGAAACGGGTTTTGCGAACGAAACCTTGTCGCCAGCAGAGAATGAGTAAGGCTTTGATTGCCGTCCAATCCGTTTTCCTTTTCTGATCGGTTTTCTCCCGTTTAATTCGCTTGTACTGCGATTCACCCAAAATCAAGAAATGGCGATAGGTGCGATTGAGAAAGACGAGGGGATCGTAAAGAGTCCAGAAGGCGTGAACGTATTCCGTCGCAATATCTTCCAATGGACGGGTGGGCATAAAGTTCATCAACGTAGTTTGATGCCCATTGCTATTCTGGGTAATCATCCGTCCTTCTTTATTCAGACGATGCCACAGCCCAGTATCGGGCAGGGCTTGTAGCATACTAAATAGCGCAGTAGGGACGGCGGTAAGCTCCACAAACTGGACAATGCGATCGCCTGCCCCTTTTTTCTCACCATCGAAGCCAATGATAAATCCTGCCATGACGCGAATCCCCGCTTTGGCGATATTAATCACCGATTCTGAGAGAGGATCACGATTATTTTGGAACTTCTTCGTGAGGGCAAGACTATCGGTGTCTGGGGTTTCAATACCGAGGAATACTGAACCAAAGTTACATTCCACCATCATCTGCATCATTTCGGGATCTTGGGCAAGATCGATCGAGGCTTCCGTAGCAAAGGAGAATGGGAAATTACGCTCTTTCATCCAAGGCTTTAGCTCTTGCAGCATCACCTTCACATTGCGTTTGTTGCCAATGAAGTTATCATCGACCATAAAAATACTCCGTCTCCAACCGAGATCGTAGAGATATTGCAGCTCCGCTAGAATTTGTGCGGGAGTTTTGGTGCGTGGCTTCCGACCATAGAGAACGATAATGTCGCAAAATTCGCATTGGAAGGGACATCCACGGGAAAACTGTACCGACATTTCCGCATAGCGATTCATCTCGAGGAGGTCAAAACGAGGAATAGGTGTATCGGTAACCGCAGGTTTTTCGCCATTGGAGCGCAAAAGCCCCTTGCGATCGCCTCTTTCAATTGCCTCTACAAACATCGGCAAAGTGATTTCACCTTCATCGAGAATTAAGAAATCCGCCCCTGAGACCTTCGCTTCTTCAGGCAGAGCCGTAGGGTAAGGACCGCCCACAGCGACTAGTTTACCCCGCTTTTTCGCCTCTTGAATTTGCGCGAGAAAATCATTTTTCTGGACAATCATCGCCGAGAGAATCACCACTTCTGCCCATTCCCATTCAGCTTCGGTGATATCGCGGACATTGCGATCGACAAGTTTAAATTCCCAAGATTGCGGCAAGATTGCGGCAACTGTAACCATCCCAAGGGGAGGAAGCTGAGCTTTAAAACCAACTAATTCAAGTGTTTTCTCAAATGACCAAAAGCTTTTGGGAAATAACGGATAGACGAGTAAAACACGCATTATATTTGGGGATAAATTAAAGGATTTAAAAGCAGTGTTTCAGGCATAGAATGAAACATTACTTTCTTCAAATAAAAAAACTTTTAATTCTTGTTAATAAGACTTGCTTATTAACAAGAATTAAAAGTTTTTGAGTAACGTTACTTATATTGTCTTAATTTCAAATCCCCACCAGAAATTTTTGTATAATTATTTTTTCGGTGGCAAGATTGATTTGATATATAAAATGATTAACTTGACTGACTTAAATGTAAAACTTAACTAACCTTATCACCTTATTTATGTAGCTGGGCATAATTAAAAACCAAAAACCTGTGGCAAGAGCGCAGCCCATGCTACAGGTTTTTGGTTTTTAGATTTAATTGCACCTAGCTACTTAGCTGGCTAGATCTAGTTCTCTCTCTGGAACAGGATTAAGAAGCTTCAAGCGTTCTTCTTCTTCCCAGTATGCTGTTAATTGCGATTCAATTTCGCGGCGTACGATGTCGCGGTACTCCATGAAATGTTCATTGTGGGCGCAAACAATCAGGTAATGTTCCCAAACCGCAGGATTTTTCTTTATCATGCTGAACAGATGATGCCAGAACTTCCAACGGGTATTGCGCTTGATCCCCTGCCGCCAGACAATAATGGCTAATGCCTTGAGATCAGTAAGTGTAGGCAGTTTTGCTTCTACCTGCACTTTTGGCGCACCGAGTTTTAAGAAGTAGCTGTAAACGCGATCGAGATAGGCATGGGGTTCGTACAAAGCACAGAATGCTTCCACATATTCGCGGGCAATTTCCTCAACAGGGCGCGTGGGCACGAAGTTCATCAAGGTGGTTTGGTTCAAGTTCCCATTCTGGGTTCGCAAACGTCCTTCTTTTTCGAGCCGATGCCAGAGCGCCGTGTGGGGTAGAGCCTGCAACATAGCGAAGGTGGTCGTCGGAATGCCCGTAAGTTCGGCAAATCTGACAATGCGATCGCCTGCTCCCTGTTTCTCCCCATCAAAGCCGATAATAAAACCTGCCATGACGCGAATCCCAGTCTTGGTAATCGCTTCCACCGAATCGAGCAGGGATGACCTCGTATTTTGAAACTTCTTAGTCATCTGCAAGCTATCTTCATCGGGGGTTTCAATACCGAGGAACACCGCATCAAAATAGCATTCTACCATCAGATCCATGAGTTCTTGATCGGCGGCTAGATCGATGGAAGCTTCGGTATTAAATCGAAAAGGATAGCCATGCTCTTTTTGCCATTCCTTCAGTTCCAACAGGAGTAAGCGCACATTACGCTTATTACCGATGAAGTTGTCATCCACCATAAATACGCCCCTTCGCCAGCCTAGACTATAGAGATAATCCAATTCAGCTAATAACTGCGCGGGGGTCTTGGTACGGGGTTTACGACCGTAAAGTACGATAATGTCGCAAAACTCGCATTGAAAGGGGCAACCACGGGAGAACTGCACCGACATCGAGTCGTAAGCGTCAAAATCTAACAGATCAAAGCGAGGAACAGGCGTACTGGTAACATCAGGCTTTTCACTGGTACGGAAGATGCCACTGGTTTCCCCCTTCGCGATCGCCTCGACAAACATGGGCAAGGTGATTTCACCCTCATCCAAAATTAGATAATCTACACCTGCCGATTGCGGATCTTCGGGCATAGAGGTGGGGTAAGGTCCCCCACAGGCAACTTTTTTGCCGCGACGTTTTGCTTCTTTAATCAAGGACAACAGATCGTCTTTCTGTACGATCATCGCCGAGAGAATGACCATATCCGCCCATTGCCATTCAGCTTCAGTAATTGAGCGCACGTTGCGATCGACTAATTTAAAGTTCCATTCTTGAGGCAGGATCGCGGCAACAGTAATCAAACCTAGAGGCGGTAGTAATACTTTACGATTTACTAGCTCTAGGATTTTTTCATAGGACCAAAATGTTTTTGGAAACAGTGGGTAAACCAGTAGAACGTTCATACCTTTGGGGGCTAAGTGGGCGGATACTTTAAGCTCATCGCCCTAGGGACGATGAGCTTAAGATTTAGAGAGCAGGGAAACCCGTGCGGATATCTTCGATGATACCGTCGCGTAAAACGATCTCGACTCGCATCTGAGCGATCAAGTTATCGCCTTTGCTGGCGGGGAAATAACTATCCAGTTGCCCTTGAGAAACTTCTTGCTCTAATTCTAGATTTTGTACTTGGGTCAACTGCGTGAGCAATTGATTTTTTTGTTCGAGTAATTCTGCCTTAACCCGATTCATTTCTGCGCGAATGCTTTCGATCGCATTGGCTACTTCGGCAGAAAAGGGCTTGATGCTTTGACGTTCGATTTCGTTAATCTGACGAGAGCCTTGAGCATCGACTTGTTGGACTTGGGCATCAATCTGAGCAATTTGTTGTTGCAGTTGTTGCTGCATTTCCTCTTTCCAGCGTTGCGTCACAATCACTTGAATGTTCGCAGTGCGACGTAACAAAAGCTGATTAGAAAAATCAATCGAATTCACACTTATCTCCAATTTGTTAAGGGTTTACGAGATCTTTGAGAGGCGAAGACTTTCGCAGATCACGCAGTAAACATTTTGACAATAATATCTTGATAACGCTCAAATACGATGTTACGTCGGATCTTGAATGTTTGCGTAAGGAATCCATTATCGATCGTAAAGGGTTCGGGCAAGAACTCAAAGATGCCAATGCGATCGTTAACGCTATATCCTGGGCGGTTTTGCACCTCGCGATTGATTTCTTCGCGGTATAGACTGCGGATCTTGGGATCGTTTAAGGCTGGTAAAATATTCGCCAAATTAGAATCGGGAGCAATGAGCCCTGCGGCTTCCAATGCCGAAAGATTGGGAACGATCAATAGCCCAAGCTGTTTTTGGTCTTGCCCCACTAAAACGACCTGATCGATATAGTTACTGCGAATACAGGCATCTTCAATCGGTTGCGGTTCGATATTTTCGCCATTACTTAAGACAATCGTATCTTTCGCCCGACCCGTAATGATGAGGTCATTCCACGGGCTGACATAGCCCAAATCCCCCGTATCAAACCAACCCTGCGGATCGATCGCCTTGGCTGTAGCTTCAGGATTTTTGTAATAGCCCTGCATGACTTGAGGTCCACGAATTAATACCAATCCTTGTTGACCGACGGGTAGATCGGCTCTTGAGGAGATATCGACAATGCGCGTTTCGGTTTTGATTAAAGGCTGTCCATCCCCACCTCGAATATTGCGGTTAGGGCGACGTACATGGGTAATCGGTGAGGTTTCAGTTAAACCATACCCTCCCAAAATTTCAATACCAACAATTTCATAGAAATCTTCAAGATGTTCGGCGATCGAGCCACCACCACTGACGATGTACTTGAAATTGCCTCCCGTGGCTTCGCGGACTTTTTGATATACCAATTTGTGACCGAGTTTATGAACTGCCCAGAGGGCTAAAACTACCACCGAAGCCTTTAACTTGTCGCCTAGAGAAGGGGAGAGATTCGCGACATTTAAGCCTTGGACGACCCGTTTGGCAGTGATATATTTCTGACTCGCCTTTAAGAAGAAATCTACCAAACGCTGCTTGCTGGTAGGCTGCTCACGAAATTGTTTTTGTACCCCTTCATAGATCGATTCCCATAGCCTCGGCACGGCAACCATGTAATCAGGTTTATGTTCGCGTAAATCCTTTTTAATCGTGCGGAGATTGGTGTAAATCTGCGTACAGCCTTGGGAAAAAATGAAATACTCAAACGTACGTTCGTAGGAATGCCAAGTGGGTAAAATGCTCAGTACTTTTTCGCTGACATTCAGTTTTAATACTGCTTGCGCCCCTTCGATCTCGAATAAGAAATTGCCATGGTTAAGCATTACCCCTTTCGGTCGCGCTGTCGTACCCGATGTATAGATCAATGTGGCGAGGGTATCGCGTTGAATGGGAGGATTGCCCAGATCGAGTCCCAATCCTTTGGTAATGATCTGCTGAAAGTTATAAGCTCCTTCTGGTGGTGTTTCGTCAGAGAGGAGAATAATCTGCCGCACGGGTAAGGTATGCAGTTCTGGTTCCAGTTTTTTAAGGGTGGCAAGATTTTCGACGACGATCGCCACACTATCACTATGCTCGATAATGTATAGCAGTTCACTCCGCTCGGCTTGAGAGCTGCGGGTGGCATTGGCTGCCCCGATCGCTAAAATCCCCTGATCCGCAATCAACCATCTGGGTGAATTGTCAGCAATGAGAGCCACTTTATCGCCAAAATTTACTCCGAGCGATCGCAAGCCCGCCCCAAAGGCATTAATCTGTGCAAAAGCATCCCTATAGGAAATTCTCACGGGAGGCTTGGCATGGGGATCGTGGAGGGCGATCGCATCGGGGTGGTTGTTTGCCCCTTGCTCCCATAGCTGCCAGAGGCTAGAAGCTTGAGCAGGATTAAAAAATTTATCCATAAGTAGGTAAATGTCTTACTGAATATTTTATTATTTTTGATTATTAGAATTATTAGCTAAAAGTCAATTATTAATTTAATTATTAATTTATAACTAAGTAGCTGGGCGCAATTAAATATCAAACCCAAAAAGATGTAGCGCACGCTGCGCGTGCGCTACATCTTTTTGGGCTTTAATTATGCCCAGCCACTTACAAGAAGAGAAGGGCGGCGCAAAGCGCCGCCCTTCTCTTCTTGCGGCTTAATTTTGTCCTAAGGCAAGCTATTTCCAGCTATTTCTATAGATGATTTCTAATGGTTTCCATTGGCTTTTTCATGGATTTCCTTGAGTATTCCCCTTTGACTGCGACCACTCTTCGTTTTCCCCCCAATCACCAACAACCACAATTCAGTAAACTGCCATTTATATATGGGCATGGGGTGAGCCGTGAGATTCCTCAACTTTGCAACTTGATCGATTTTACTAGCTGCTTTTTTACTTCCCGATAACCATAGAGAAACTGGATGCTCCCATTGGGCTAAAAATTGATTGACTAATTGGCGATCGCTAATTGATATTTTGCGATCGCAGAATTTGCGATAGTAAAGGCGATCGCGATCCTCACTTGCTAAACTCTCTCTATTTAAAATTTCATCGCTAAAAGTCTCCCATTCCTCAGCAATTAGATAGGGCAAGTTGCCAATGGTATATTTCCCTCTAGGTCTGAGGTTTACTCCTGCGATCGTAAATTCCTTATGACTTGGGTTTTGGCAGCATAGGAAATGATAAAAATTCTTAAAGAAAACCTGCACGATTTCTCGTTCGACCACATTGGCTATGTAGAGACAGGAAGGCTTATAGTCAGAAAAGTTTTCGGTAAAAATATCCGCTTCCACGAGATATTTGTGCTTATAGGCGCTTAGAAGATCCTTTTTACTCGATATCTCCAGATTTTGCCAAGCATTGTTACCCAATCTTTTTAAGAGCTTATTCTCTGTTTCCAGTTGATTATAGGTAAAAGGAGAAGTATTTTGGCGATCGGATAAGGTGCTAATTTGATCTCTTAATTGAACTATTTCCGCTCTTTCGGAATCTGAGAGATTTGACTTTTCCCTAAAAATAGCAATTTCCGCATTAAGCAAGCGAATTTGTTCATCTTTATCTGCAATCAGCCGATGCTTTTCCGCTAAATCCAGCGCATTGACCGCAGCTTTAATTAAGTTGTAATAATCATTCTTTAAGATATCAACGACCTTAGAAGTCGCCCGACTTTTACCACGTAAAGCCGTTTTTTGACCTTGCCGAACCGCTAGAACTTCGCCCTCATGGTTACGGATACGTAATTCTTTTGTTTCTATTCGACTTGGGGCATCGGGAGAATTATTTTGCGACAGTGAAACCACAATGCATTCGTATTTGCGCTGACTATAATAAAATTCCGCTTTCATACACCGCTTTCATAAACACTACTTCATAACCATCTCTTCGTAATACCAAAACACAAAATGGCTACGCCATTTTGTGTTTTTAAAAACCAGAGAGCATACCGCCCGCGCAGCGGGCGGTATGCTCTCTGGTTTTTTTTAAGTTTACTTATGCCTAGCTACTTAGAACAGATGCATCAGATCCTTGTCGTTCCCTTTCGATAAGTTCGATCGCCCAAGGCAGCATATTGCCAAGCTCATCCCACCAACGGAGCCAATAGCCATCCCTTCCTTCTTTTTTACCTTGCCATACACCTAGATACAATTTCATGGATTCAATCCAGAAATGTCCATCAGCATTAGGCTGCGCTAATTCATAGCGATCGCTATCCAAGTGATAGACCTCTAGCCGACCCGTCACCATCTCGAAAATAGCGTATATGGGCACATGCAAAATCTGTTCGTAAAAGAACCATTTACCAAAGGGCAATGTCCGCTTTACGGAATATTCAGTCCCATCATGGCGAGATAGAAACTCCATCACTAAGTTGGGAATTGAGCCTTCGAGAATGGGGGTATAGCTGCGGCGATCGCCCGTTGATTCTAATTTTTTGACGGAGCTAACGTATAGCCAATCTGGTGCCGTGATCGATAATGTATCGTTGACAGTGGCACATAACCCTAAGTTAGATGCAATCAGCATCTCAGGTTGAATCCAATCCGCCAGTTCCAAGCTCTCTCGCAAAGCCCCAGCCAAAAGTGGTTGTCCTTCGTTTTCCACAGGTTCCTCCTCTAACTGGACATCATCGGCTAACTTCTCCCACTTAATCACAAGCGGTGACTTCGCTACGGAAGGTGATGAAGCCATATTTACTCCATAAACGTTTTATACCAATTCACGAGAGTGAGCCAACACTTCAGTGAATTAAAAAACAAACCCAGTAAGGTTTTGAGATTCCCAAAATGGCAATGCCATTTTGGGAATTGGTATTACAGGTTTTGCAGCTTTAGTGAAACCATTTTTGAGCCCCAGACACGACAGTGTCATCTAGACAGGGTAATTATGAGCAACACTCTGCGCCACCCATAATTACCTTATGGCTTAAAAATTAGTTAAAAAAATTAGCTAAAAAAATTAGTTAACTCTTAATGAAAGCGATCGCATGTTGCCAGATCACAATTTTATGCCCAGATGCATCCATACAAAGGCATTGGTCATCAATCCATACAATTCTGCCCCGCAGTTGATCTCCTGTGAGTAGCTTGATCTCAACTTCGTTTTTATCGCGAATAATGCCGTGAATGCGGCGAATACTGGGCAGAGAGGTGTTAAGTCCGATCTTGGTTGCAGTTGGTGCTGGTGCGCTCATCGTCTTACCTGTAACAGTTTTACGAATATTATCATCTTAATTTGGATTAAATTACGCTCTTGTTATTTGCTTGTAACTAAAGGTATAGCAATGTGAGTTTTGCTTGGGAAATCAAAGCCCAAGAATTGAGTGGCGGCGCTCCGCGCCGCCACTCAATTCTTGGGCGATTTGTCCTAAGACAAGTGACTGTAGCTATATTTGTCATTCTTCTCTACAGCAAATATGGCAAAGCAAGTCTTGGTAGAATATCAATTTTCTTTGGATCGCGAACCAAGCCAAAAGGCTTCGGCAATGCTTTTTTGTTATTTTGGGAAATTCTTTTATAGTTTACTGATGGCAATTTATGGATGACGACGATCTAAAATCATTGTTTGCCTCCAAAAGACGGAACTAAGCAAATTGAAATATATTCTGCAATGCAAATAAAGTGCCGTTTCCTTCAATGGCACTTTATTATTTTTTGTTGTGGAGACATGATGAATAATGCCTTTACTAGAACCTTAAGCCTAGACCAGTTTGCAACGAAGTTGCGGATGTACCAGAAGAGTTGCGATAGGCATCAAAGGCAAAAATCACGTTACCAAATAGTACTAGATTGCTGTTGGGCAATGTGTAGTCAATTCCAGGCTGAATCACAAAACTATTTTTATTGCCTACAGGTGTGGTGTCCACTGTATTAGACAGGGATACGCCTGCGCCAATGTAAATATCAGTATCAAAGTTTAATGGCACGTCAAAGGAAACGGTGGGCACAACGGCGGTACTATTGCCAATCAATATTTGAGCTCTCACAGAAACAGGAAATTCTAGAAACTTATAACGTGCTGCAACTAGCCCAGATGTGCGCGAACTTTCGCCTGCGCTGGTGTTCCCACTAGTAAAACCAAAGCTTGCGCCGACACCAACGTAGCTACCATAAGCGGGCTGTGCTTGGGCGGCAGGAACATTAGCGATCGCTGACAGGCATCCTAAAGTGGATAAACCTATCAAAATTTTATTTAAGTTATTTAGATTTTTCACAGATATCACTTCCTTGTGTGAGAAACGATTTATTTACTTAGTTTTTTACTTAAGCTTTCGGAGTAACCCCGTCAGGGAGACAGACTATCACAAGTTTGACAGTTTGGCGAAAAAATTTTAGGCAAAAATTTAATTGCGCCGCAATCTTATTAAAAGCGTCTTAAATATAGCCACGTAAGAAATAATCAAACCGCCAAGATGAGTGGCGGCGCTTAGCGCCGCCACTCATCTTTGGCGGTTTATGTCCTAAACAAACCTTACGTTGCTATATCACCCAACTGGAGATAGCGAAAATATGGCTAAATTTGTATGGTAAAAGATTATAGAAGTAGTCCATACTACTAACTAAAATTTGACTATACAAAACCCGTCCCTTGACCTATGGCAGAATTAACGGTTTGTCTTGTTTTGAGTCTTGGAATTCCATACACTTTTTGGAAAATCGTTAAACCCTTTACAGATGGTTAATTATCCAACTCAACAAACTCAACAAAAGCAGAGGGAATCAAAAAATCCCCTCTGCTTTTTACTTTCTTGCCAACCAATAAATTAAGATATAGCTGTCGCCAAGTGTAGACATAAACCCCAAGAATTGATTGGCGGCGCTTTGCGCCGCCAATCAATTCTTGGGGTTTGATTAAGTGGCTATAGCCTAAACTTCGAGAGATGCTAATCCCAGATAGGTGATTTTGGTTGGTTCGATCGCAAATCGACAGGGCAATACTTTCACACCTTTAGCGATCGCTTCTTGTAGGAGTCTGGCATATTCGGGATCGGCTTGGGCTCCTGCTGCAAAGCGATCGCAATCACCACGATTAATAAAGAAAATTAAGACCGCAGCAGTATTTTCCGTAATTATCGCCATCAGTTCCCGTAGGTGTTTTTGTCCTCGCGTCGTAACGGTATCTGGGAATAGGGACAAACTACCAATACACCATGTGGAATTTTTAACTTCCACGTAGGTTTTGTGAGGATTGGGGCTTTGAGGATGATCTTCCCCATTAGTCAACAGAAAATCGATCCGACTCTTTTCCTTGCCATAGGTAATCTCCCCCTTAACCGTATGGTAAGGCTCTAGTTCGGGGAGCAAATGGCGATCGAGCATATGCCCGATCACACGATTGGGAAGGCTAGTATTGACTCCGACCCATTGTTCATCGATATAAATGGCTTCCCAACTATAGGCTAGTTTCCTTTTAGGGCTGGGATGGTAGGAAACTAAGACAGGACTCCCGATCTGGCAAACTCCTGTCATTGGTCCCGTGTTTGCACAGTGGGCGGTGATAACTTCGCCGTTATCTAATTTGATATCCGCAAAAAACCGTTTGTAGCGACTAACAAGACGACCTTCAATCAGATCGGGATAGGTATGAACTTGAATCATTTTTCAATGGGTAATTTATAGCGCTTTGCATTAAAAATCAAAACCAGTAAGGGTTTTAAAATCACAAAATGGCGTAGCCATTTTGTGATTTCGTATGAATTATGCCGAACTACTTAATGTAATTAATGTAAGTTCGGCATAGTTAAAAACGGGCTTTGAGGAAGGGTTTGCTACGCAAACCCTTCCTCAAAGCCCAAAAGTAAAAGCCTTGCGTAGCAAGGCTTTTACTTTTGGGCTTTGAAAATTTGCCAGCTTAACCCGAACTGACGTTACTTACTTAATTTCTAAAATATTGCTCTTTGAATTGATCTTAGGAAAAGCGCATTGTGCTGACCATATTACCATGATGAGGAAAAGCTATTGGTGGGTCAGTTAATATGGGAATCAAACGCAAAATCCATCCGCCCCTAATCAAACTCGAACAGCGAGATGGAGTGCTTCAGGTCGTCGGTGGGAACTCTTGGTATTCTTATTTTCGCGATCCATATCACCTCATGTTAACTATTCCTTGGCTGGGGTTTGTGGCGATCGTTGTAGGATTTGATATCTTTCTCAATGCAGTATTTGCGGTTCTTTATTTACTCGATGCTGATGCGATCGCAGGTATTGAAAAAGTTGGTTTTTTAGAGGCTTTCTTCTTTAGCGTTCAGACCCTCGCTTCGATTGGCTATGGAGTCATGAACCCTCATACGCTTTATGCAAACTTGATTGTAACCTTAGAGTCCATTGCCAGCTTGATGTTATTTGCCGTCATTACAGGAATAGCCTTTACGAGATTTGCAAAATCCTCTTCGCGTGTCATGTTTAGCCGAGTAGCCACGATTCACGACTACAATGGCATCCCCACACTCATGTTTCGCACAGCCAATGAGAGGAGAAATAACATTCTGGAGGCAAAACTCAGTGTTTTCCTCATGATTGACGAAATAACCGTTGAAGGTCATAGAATGCGCCGCTTGCACGAGCTTAAATTAGTCCGCGATCATTCTCCTGTTTTTTTACTGTCATGGACTGTAATGCATATCATTGATGAGAACAGTCCGCTCTATGGCATAACCAACGAAACAATGGAAAGATTACATGCTCAGATCCTCGTGTCGTTGACAGGGGTTGATGAGACGATTGAAGGTACAATTCATGCGCGACATATGTATGCATCTCGCAATCTTCTGTACGATCGCCGTTTTATGGATGTTATTCATACGGCAAAGGATGGGCATCGCTATCTTGATTACACCCATTTTCATGAGACTACGGCAATTTAGGAGCAATTTACAGCCCTTTGCACTCAAACCCAAACCAAGAAAATTTTTGAAAGCGTTGCTTTGCAACGCTTTCAAAAATTTTCTTGTAGTTCGTTTAATCGATAATTGCTGTAGGAGCAATTTAGAAGCAATTGAGAAAAGAAAGATTGTCTGGCAATCTTTCTTTTCTAATGCTAAGATAGAGCCCTACAGTGTCTGCTCCCAGTCATTGATACTGTCGGCACGTTAACTAAATTTCTGTCTCTGATCCGTCTGACACCAAATTCAAAAATATTTAAATAAAATATTTAAATAAAAATATAAATAAAAATATTTCTGAATTTTTAAAATCCCTCTGGGTAAGGTTTTAACTCCTTAGAAATGCCACAAGATTCTAAGGATTTGGTACGACTAATAAATGGCAACGCTAACAGCGACAGACCGATAATTTTTTTGGAGTTCTATGTCTTCTTCTCCGATTGCCCCTCCAGTACCGAAATCTTCTGTACTGAAAAAATCTTCTGAACTTAATTCCTCGTCAATGCAGGGATTCTTGGCGCTAGGACTGTCCGATCTCATCGTGCGCGCTGTCGCTGCCCGTGGCTATACCAAGCCCACCCCAATTCAATCGCAAGCGATCCCCGTCGTACTGTCAGGTCGCGATCTTTTAGCAGGTGCTCAAACTGGAACGGGCAAAACCGCAGGATTCACCCTACCGATTTTGCACCTACTATCAAATAAGAGCGTCAAACGGTCGTCAAATGGGAAAATTCCCATTCGAGCTTTAATTCTCACCCCTACCCGCGAACTTGCCGCCCAAGTCGAAGAAAGTGTAAGGATGTATGGTAGACATTTGCCCCTTACCTCGATGGCAATCTATGGTGGCGTAAATATCAATCCCCAAATCAATCGCCTTAGAGGTGGGGTTGAAATCTTGGTAGCAACCCCTGGGCGTTTGCTAGATCACGTTCAGCAGGGCCGATTAGACCTTTCGCAGGTGGAAGTCCTAGTTTTAGACGAAGCCGATCGCATGTTAGATATGGGCTTTATTCGGGATATTAAAAGGATTTTGGCTCTATTACCGAAACAACGTCAAAACCTGTTGTTTTCGGCAACCTTTTCCCATGATATTAAAACCTTTGCCAGCACGCTTCTCGATCGCCCTGTGATGGTTGAAGTCGCCAGTCAAAATGCTACCGCAGATTTAGTGACTCAAAGAATTTTCCCCGTCGATCGCGATCGCAAACGGGAATTGCTAACCCATTTGATTCAGACTAATAATTGGTATCAAGTATTGGTCTTTACCCGTACAAAACATGGAGCCGATCGCCTAGTCAAGCAATTGCATCAAGATGATATTGTGGCGATGGCGATTCACGGAAATAAGAGTCAAGCCGCCCGTACTCGAGCCCTTGGGAAATTTAAGGATGGCAGTCTGCAAGTTTTAGTTGCTACGGATATTGCCGCGCGAGGCTTAGATATTAGCGAACTACCGCAAGTCGTTAACTATGAGTTGCCGAATGTGCCAGAGGATTACGTGCATCGGATCGGACGTACGGGAAGGGCGGGATCTTCAGGTGAGGCGATTTCTTTGGTATGTGTAGACGAACGTAAATTTCTTGCCGATATTGAGAAACTAATCAAGCGATCGCTACCCCATGAAATTATTGAGGGCTTCGAGCCCGATCCCCGCGCCCAACCCGAACCCATCCAAGTAGGCAGGCAGCAAAAGCATCAGCCACGACGGAATCAACAGAGCGATCGCAGCGATCGTGGTGATCGTGGAGCGATCGGCAAACCGATATCTTCAAGCAAAGCGCCAACTCACCCACAGAAAAAACAGTTAGTTAAAACGACAGTAAAACTAACTCAGCCCTCCACCTCTGAACGCTCGGAATCTCGCCCCCATCGCTAGCACTAATACCAAATCACAAAATGGCTACGCCATTTTGTGATTTTAAAACCCTTGCTGGGCTGTGATACCAATTCCCAAAAGTGTAGCCACACTTTTGGGAATTGGTATCACAGCTCGTTTTAAATTATCCCGAACCCACGTTAACAAAAGAGGATGAGTGGCGGCGCTTCGCGCCGCCACTCATCCTCTGGAGTCCTATAAATAATACCAATTCACGAAAGTGAGACAAAACTTTTGTGAATTAAAAACCAAACCCTGTAAGGGTTTTCAAAGCTCAATTTCAAAGCTCAAAATGGCGTAGCCATTTTGAGCTTTGGTATAAGGATGGGACATTTTTGATCCGCAAAAGCCTAATCTACCCTCTTCTCCTCTTGGTGTTGCTATACTATATAGGTCTTAGAAGACTGGTTAAAGTATGGATTGTATATGGGTATGCGTCTTTGTCTCGAATTGATTGCCACTTCGATTCAGCAACTGCAAGATTTAGAGCAAATTGCTTTACTGCCCATACCATCTTCCACTGAAATTGACGCTAAGGCTGAATCGAGAACGCTTAATCTCGAAGATGCTTTTAACGTTTTACGAGCAAGTTTAATAGAACTAGAAGTTCATCAGCAATCCCTTGCAGGGGAACTAGATCGATATCGCGAACTCTTTGATTTTGCCCCTGATGGCTACTTTGTTACCAATGCTCAAGGTGATATTACTGAAGCTAACCGTGCGGCTACATTGATGTTTGGTTCGCATCCAATTGGACAAAATCTAGAAAACTTCGTCTATCCCTCCTATAAAGAGCAATTTAAGCGTTTGCTTGGTCAGTTGCAAAGAGGGCAAAACATTAAAAGTTTAGATTTTCGGATGCAGTTTCCGACAGGACAGCCTTTTGATGCCAGTTTCACTATTATTAGCATTCGGATGCCGATCGATGGCAGGGTCACGGGGATGCGTTGGTGGATTCAGGATATTACCCAACGGAAGCAAGAAGTTGAAAAGCTGCAACATTCCCATCAAAGATTAGAAATTCGTGTTGCAGAAATGAACGCGAAACTGAATCTGATGGATCGCCAAATTCGAGTCGAACGGGAAGAACAACGACGTATTTCTCGCAATCTCACTCGCAACGAAGCAAAGTTACGCGCAATGATGCAGCATTCTTCTGACATTGTGAATATTCTCGATATAGATACGACGATTCACTATTGCAGTCCCGCTTTGTTTAAGACCTTGGGCTATATGCCTGAAGAAATAATCGGCAAGAAATATGTCAAGTTTATCCATCCTGAAGATTTACCAGTTTTTCAAAACTTTTTGGCTCAGTCAGTAGATACCCTATCTGTATCAACTCCCATTGTGATGCGTTATCAACATATGAATGGGAATTGGATTTATCTAGAATCAGTCTGCTGCAATCTTTTGCAGGATGCGAATGTACAGGGTTTAGTCATTAATTCCCGTGACATTACGGAACGCAAACGCACAGAATCTGCCCTCCAAGAGAGCGAACTGCGATTGGCAGCGATCGCTTCGAGTATGCCCGCAACCCTCTATCGTCTCGCCATCTCCTCCGATGGGGCTATTTCAATTCCATTTATTAGCGATGGATTAATTGATTTAGTTGGTGTTTTGCCGAAATATGCGACTGCTACTCCCTACCAATTATTGGATTTAATTCATCCCGAAGATGTCGATCAGTTTAAGGCTCTGATCAAGGCTGGCTTCGATAAACTGGCAACTTTCCGTCATGAATTTAGGATTATCACGATCACAGGTGAAGTGAAGTGGGTACAAAATATAACCCGTTACTACCTGACTGACAATGGCGCTGTATTTGCCGATGGCGTATGTATTGATATTAGTGAGAGAGGTGAAGCCGAATCTAGTCTTCAGCGGACTAATGAATTGTTACGCGCAGTGATTAAGGCGGTTCCAGTGGCGATCGATATTGTTAGTCCTGACGGAAAGGTTTTATTATGGAATACCGCCGCCGAGAAGCTATTTGCTTGGAATAGTTCCATTACTTTTAACCACTCCCTACCGCATATTTCTGAATCTCAATCCTTAGAATTACAATCAGCAATTCTCGATACTCTAGCTGGCAAACCCCTTGAAGGATTTGAGATGGCGATGCAGCTTCGCGATAGCAGTTGGATTAATGTGAGTATTTCAACCGTTCTAGTTCACGATCCCCATGGCAAAATTATTGGGGTATTGCGGATTATCGATGAGTTAGAGGCTTCCCTTGCTGCGGATAGTGACGATCCTCAAAGGCTCCAATTCGGGAAATCCTCCAATTTATCAATAGTTCGCGCTGGGACAGAAGCGATCGCTAACCTTAGCCTGTCCGTTGCTAATACCTTGCTCGCGCAGTATCAAGTTGGTCAACGTAATTTTGCAGGATTGAATTTGCGAGGGGCTTATTTTGTCAAAGCCGATTTGCAGAAAGCCGACTTGAGTGGGGCGGCTCTTAATGGAAGCAACTGTAGCCACGCTAATTTTCAAGCCGCAAATCTACGGGGGGCAGATTTACGGGGGGCAAACTTGCACAATGCAAACTTACAATACGCAGATTTGCGGGGTACGGACTTACGGGGGGCAGATTTGCGAGAGGCAAATATAACTGAGGCAATCTTTGACGATAGTAATTTGTTAGGGGCTTTAATAGGTAACGTGAGTTCGGGATAATTTGAAACGATATTTGAGAAAGGGTTTGCTACGCAAACCCTTTCTCAAAGTCCAAAGGTAAAAGCCTTGCGCAGCAAGGTTTTACCTTTGGACTTTTAAAATTTGCCAGCTTAACCCGAACTGACGTTACTTATACCAAAGCTCAAAATGGCGTAGCCATTTTGAGCTTTGAAAACCATTACTGGGTTTGGTTTTTAATTAACAAAAGTGTTGTCACACTTTCGTGAATTGGTATTACAGCAATTTTCGATCAAAAGAACCATAAGAAAGTTTTTGAAAGTGTTGCTTTGCAACACTTTCAAAAACTTTCTTGGTTTGGATTTGAGCGCAAAGCGCTGTAAACGAAATAGGCTATTGGCGATCGCCTATAAGTCTATAAAATGAGCGCACCATCCGCGATAATTACTAAGAAGCGCGATCGCGCATTCACGATCAACCATATTGTTAGCAGCCCGACTCCATGTTCACCTTCGCATTGCCCAAAGGCTCACTATTAAAAGACTCTATTGAATTGCTCCAAGGAGTGGGACTTGACTTTAGCGCCTTTCTTGATGCTTCAAACCGTCAACTGCAAATCACCGATCCGACGGGCTCAGCTAAGGCTCTGCTGGTGAGAGCGCAAGATGTACCTGTATATGTGGAATATGGACAGGCACAAGCAGGCATCGTGGGAGAAGATGTCTTGCGGGAAAAAACTCCTAAAGTGGCTAAATTGCTCGATTTAGGTTTTGGTGGCTGTCGTATGTCGATCGCGGTCTCTGGCGAAAGTCGTTATCGTTCGCCGTTGGACTTGCCACCCCATAGCCGTATCGCTTCCAAGTATGTGGGTTGCGCTCGCACCTACTTTGACAGCATTGATTTACCTGTCGAGATTATTCCTCTGTATGGCTCGGTGGAACTTGGTCCGATTACAGGGATGGCTGAGGCGATCGTGGATTTGGTCTCGACGGGCAAAACCCTCAAAGATAATGGGTTAATCGAAATTGAAGTTTTATATCACAGCACCGCGCGATTGATCGGGCATCCACTTAGTTATCGTTTGAATAGCGATCGCTTTGGCAAGTTGATGAAGCAAATGCAGGTTGGTTCTCGCTAAAGCCCAAGCACAAAGCCCAAAAAAAGCAGGGAATGGTAGCTCTTCGCGCTACCATTCCCTGCTTTTTGTTTGGGCTTTGTGCGGCAAGCATCATTTTTTTAATCAGTAAGCTTTTCCCACGCCGATCTTGCTGCATTTTGGATGCGGCTCATGGTTTTGGAAACTTTTTTTTCTAGTTTTTTCTCAACATTTTCTAAGGCTTCGTTGACGGAATCTACCGCCCAGCTATCAAACTCTTCAAGGCGATCGCGTACTGAGCTGACCTGCTTATCGACATTTTTATGGGCTTTTTTAAAATTTTTTTCGTACTGTTGTTGGGCTGCGTCAGCGACAGTATGCAATGTTGTTTCGATCTTATATTTGATATCTTTTGACTTTTTGGGCATGGCAATAACTCCTGAGTAATGCACTGCAAAAGTATGAGTTTCATTTATCATATCGCTATAGCTTGGGGAACAAGTATGGTCATGCCAACAGATTTTCATGAAGATTTCTTTCAACAGGGTTTAGCCAAGGCAAAGTCAGGCGATCGCTATGGCGCTATACAAGCCTTTAGCCTTGCGATCGATGTTAATCCTCAATTAGCCGAAGCCTATTATCAGCGTGGTTTAATTCTCTTCGATCTAGGCGATCGCCAAGGAGCCATTGCCGACTATAACCAAGCAATTATGCTCAATCCTGATGCGCTTGATGTATATGTGGCTCGCAGTATGACTCGGATCGCGATCGCCGATATCCTTGGCGCACAAACTGACATTGCTCAGGCTCTAGAAATTAATCCCAAATCAGCGATCGCCCATCAATTACTAGGCTTAACCTACAAGCAACAGCAGCAATGGGAAAAGGCGATCGCCACCTATAAACAGGCTGCCCATCTATTCTTAGAATTACGGGATGAAGAGAACTGTCGCCGTTGTATCGAGAGCTATAAGTCGCTAGAAACCTTGTTACCCCCATCAGTTGCCAATATTCTGGCAGATATCCAGCCCAAGATCGATCAAGGCGAGCATACCCAAGCCTTGATCGATCTCAACTGGGTATTGCAAATCGAACCCCAAAACGTCAAGGCTCTCTGTTTGCGGGGGCTAGTCCTTGGCAAACTCGGTGATACTCAACTAGCAATTCAGGATCTCAATCAAGCCACATTCCTAGAACCACATAACATCGAAGTCCGCCTCGGTCGTGGTCGCATCCGCCTCGAAATCGGTGATGCAAGGGGAGCGATTGCCGATTTTAACGAGTTAATCCGCGAATATCCCAGCATGGTCGATGTTTATAGCGATCGCGCCAAAGCCTATACCAAACTTAAGGACTATCGAGCCGTGATCGAAGACTTTTCGCGATCGCTATCTCTAAATCCCACTAATCCGCAACTATATTGTGATCGCGCCGACGCTAGGTATGACTTTGGCGATCTGAAAGGAGCGATCGAGGATTATCAACAAGCAGCGAATATTTGGTTTACGCGATCGCTGACGGAACGCTATCGCTATGCCCTAGCCCGCATTAGTCTCTGGCAGTCGGAACTAGAAAAACAAACCAAAGAGGCAAAAAGCCAACAGGTCATTGCTAACGCAACAGTAAATCTCATGCAAATGCCTAGTCTGGAATTGCAACAACGCTTATTACTATTGGTGGGTGGTAATATGGCGATCGCTCAACGCCTCATCGACATTGCTAAACAGGAACATCCTAATATGCCTGAAATTTGGTACTGGCAAAAGGTGATTTTTGATCTAGAAAGCGATCGTGGCAATCAGTAAATTAAGTAAGCCCTCAACGGGATTTGAACCCGTGACCTTTCCCTTACCAAGGGAATGCTTGTAACTCTTGAAACCCAATTATAGCAAGCATTTCATAGATCCGCAATAGTTTATTGCGGTTATTTATTGAGGTTTTTATTGTGGATAGGTTACTTTTTCCCTTGACTATCAACAATATTGTAAGCAAAGCTCTAAGCCTGACTGTCATAATCCTATAGTGAGTATTTATACTTATCGCAAGGCTAGAAAGATAGCCATAGAAAAAAGTGATGCTTGGGCAATAAAACATAAGTATCTACTTATACTTACTTCTCCTTGTGACACAACAGTAGATCATATTTCTTCTATGAGTACTTATACTGAGCAAAGCTATAGTTGGGTTATTATGCTGCAAATTAAGATAATAATCAGTTTAATTTTTTATCTTTCGTAAGACTGTAGCTTTCTTTTAAAGTTGGTTGTATTGTTCGTTTAGGAAAAGTTATATAAAAGTATGTTATGTGGTGGTTTCTAATTCCTTTTGGTGTTGGCGTAGCAGCCTCGTTATTGAAAGACAGTGACGTTCTGAATGATCCGAATAAATGGTATGGAGCAATGCAGTGCAACAAATGTGGTTATGAGTGGAAATCAAGAAAGAATACGCCTCCAGCAAGATGTCCAAACTGTTCTTCAAAGAATATTGATGTGGTTTTGGGATAACAAGTATTTGACAATAGTTCCTGTTCCTATGTTTATCTAAGCAAGGTTATACAAAAAAAGCGTAGGTAGCTTATGTTGGATGATGACGTAGCAGTTAAAAAAGCTGAAAAAAAGCTACAGGTGTTGTGAGTGAGTACGTGAACTTCAAAATGAGTACAAATTTTAAGGAGGCATATAAATGGCAGTAGGACATGACTTTTCTGTTCGTTTAAAACAAGTTAGAGTCAAAAAGAAAACTATTACTCGTACTATTCGAGATGTGATTGCAGATCTTCAGAGTGCGAAGATTACAATTCCTTCTTATCAGCGAACGTTTGTCTGGGAAACGGATAAACAGTGTCGCTTTATTGAATCCATATTCATGGATATTCCTATTCCGCCTCTATTCCTTTTGGAAAAGTTTAGTGATGAAGCAAGCACTACTATTTTTGAAATTATTGATGGAGTGCAAAGACTAACAACACTAGAAAATTTCTATGGAGGGAAATTAAGACTTTCAAACCTTGACACATTAGCTGATTTAAATCAAACAACTTTTCCAACGCTACCACCTAATATTAGCGGTATCTTTTTGGAGAGAGAAATTAACATTATCATTATTGAAAGTGATACTCATCCAGAAATACAGTTTGAAGTTTTTGGCAGACTAAACCAAGGTTCTGTATCCTTAAATGCTCAGGAACTAAGGAATTGTATGTTTCATGGTGCATTTAATGATTTTTTGATTCATGATTGTAGTAGAAACGCTCAATATAAAGAATTATTAGCACCATTTCCAAAATTCCAAGTCCCCAAAGAGGGCAAGCCTGATAAGAACCGAGGGCTAAATGTAGAGCTTATATTGAGATTCTTTGCTCTATATGAATTTTATAAGCCTGAAAGCAATCAATATCCCGACTCTCGTGCTGAAATACTCAATGATTATATGAGAGCAAGAATTGAAAGTGAGAAAGATGCTACTGCTTATCCAAATCTGAAAACAATCAAAGAACTAGAGAATCTGCTTGATAAAGTCACTCGAATGGTTTCTCTAGTTTTTAATGGGAATCATTTCAAAAGCTTTTCTGTAAAAAAAGATAGGGCAGAATTTGCTGCATCTCTTAACCAGTCAATATTTGATGTTCAGATGCTAGGGTTTGCTGAATACGAAGAAGAAGATATTAAAGACTTAACAGATGTCATTTACGACAATTTTCTAGACTTATCGACTTATGATCGTAACTTTATTGATGCGGTTAGTAGGTCAACCAACCATAAAGTTAGCATTCGTGTAGGGATTTGGAAAAATCAGCTTCAGAAAATTATTGAAGATCCAACAACATTTAAACAAAACTTGTTGAACAAGAAGACTAGTTTTGCAAATAATCCAGTATGTTCAGCAACAGGTAATCGACTTGAATCCTTTGATGAAGCTGATTATTACGGTGGGAAGATTTATCATAAATATAACTCTCCGCGAACTGAAACTACTCAGTCAAATACTAGAAAAACCCTCAAGACTCCCATTTCTGCACACCTTGACGGCTCAGACTATGCTTTTGATGATATTCATGAGCTAATTGATTTTGTATTGGTATTTATTTCTGAAAGAATTCAAGATAGTGAATTTGACATAAAAAGACTTTCTTCTCTTGAATGTATTGGGACAAATGCAAGTTTAAGTGCAAAATCTAAGTATCAATTGAAAAAATTCAAAGAAGTTGGAGTAAGTTTAGATAACAAAAAATTGTATTTTGATGTAGGTGGTGGGAGAACTGAAATCAAGCAATTTTTACAGGATATAGCTAGTTTATTTAGCTTTACTGGCGACTTTGAAATTATTGATTAGTAGATAGCTGATTAGAAAAATCAAAAAAAAGATTTCATATAGATAAGCTAAACTTTCTCTTTCTATGTTTATTTGCATTTTAAGACTTGCAAGGTTGTTTACTTACGTTTCCATGTTTAGGGGATACAAGAGGCTGTAAACGCAATAAATGGCACATTCTGTTGACACTTCAAAAGACCATAGAAAGAAAAGTTAGTTGTGTAGGTAGGCTGTTGTATGTCTACCTACTTTGTATCCCTACATATATGAATAATCAAGCTCAGTAGCATCAATCAGATCGCAAGGTAATGAATCATATTCAAAGCTTCCATTGTTCTCATAGCAATAATCGGTGTCTGTAATATCTGTAGGTATATACAGGTCATCTTCATTAACAAAGTCAGGAGGTGAACTATTCTTTCTAAGTACAAAGCTCTGTAAACCTAGTTCTTTTTCTTCATCCGTAACACAAGCATTTTTTAATGGAAAATTAGAGTAAAGATTAACCGTGCATAGTTCGGTGTTTACCCTAGCGCGACCGACAGCTTGTATGAGTTCTGATTCAATGAAATGGAACTGAAGATTTCTCAAGTGTAGATTGTTATAGGTGTTAAACCAGAATCTAAACCCATTGTGTTCTACGGTTTGCTGATGGAAGTTTTTTATGTCAAAATCATCGGTAACAACAGGTAGATTTAATACCTTTGCATATAAAGCAAGTTCTATAGGATGACGGTGTGGTGTTCCAACTACGTTAATATTCTTGCCTTTTAGCTTGTCACGTCCCGTACAGTTATAGAAATATATATCTTCAACAATATCTACTCCTTTGCTCATAAAGTATTCGCCATATGATTTAAAAGTAATGGTTTGTTGACCGTTCTCTTTTAATCGTTCAGTCATGTAGTTAAGACGTTCATTAAGAGAGCTATGACTTAATGAGTATGTAGTATCTTGAGCAATGAAGCCAGTAGTATCTACATTAGAAATATCATAAAACTTTACGCGATCTCCAAATAAGCAACTATAGATAGTCTCATCAGCAGTTGCGGACATGATAATAATTTTCTTGTCTTGAGGTAGCCTGTCGGTATAATTACTAATAAAACGAATTTTTGTGATGTCACCAGATTTTGCGTCTTCAGCTTGAAAATAAAGAGCATTAAAAAAGTGCAATATAGGTGATTTAAAAGCAGAGCAATTTAGTACTTCATCTCTTATGCTCTCTAAATCCTCAAATATAAGATCCATAGTTCTAGGTGTGTTTGCCTTCCCTTCTCTAATGTCGTTAATCAATGCTGTTACTTTCGCCTTATCGTTGCTGTTGTTAATTTTACTTTCAAGACGCAAGAGGTCAGTTAGGTCAATAAACTCAATAGGTAGTAACACTTGAAATATATCTTCATCAAAAATAATTGTGTCATGTCCCCAATCTATAAATAAAGCTTTCTGGTGGGTTGTAAGCACTGTTTCTTGCGATCTATAGCAACTAAAATTCTGTAATCGATAATCATTGACTTCTGGATAAATTTCAGACATTTCTTTTAAGTAGTTTGTAGCTTCAGCATTAGCTCCTATAGTGTAAAGAAAAGATATTTTGTCTTTAACATGTTGAGGTAGCATGTCATCACTAGGTGTACAACTATGATGTATTTGTTTTTGTTGCATTAGCAATGACACATCATTTTTTAGATCGTGAGTTGGAAGTGCAAAAAGAACATTACTAAGATTCATACAAGCGCTCGTTTTACCCAAACCAGTTGCGACTTTAAAGATATGAATATAAGTATCTTGTGTTGCAATCACAGTTTTTAATGTGTCTATTAACAGTTGTCTTGCCTTCTCTACTGTCATACCTTGAAACTGCTTCAATCTTACAATCTTCTTCTTTTGGGTTGTATTTAGTAGATCTAAAAAACACCAATCTTCTTGATAAGGGGAAAAGTGTTCCAACCTCATTGGTAGATAATCTGAGGTTTTACAGTAATGAAGCTTTTGTATTTTTTCTTTGTAGTTATAATCAGGGTTAGCACGTAGACACTTTTTATATAAGTCCTGACCACCACTAAGATATATCAAGTTAGAAGCAAGTCCAAAGAGTTGCGGATCTAACAGTTTGATATCAGGGTTCATAAAGTCATCAAGGATCTTAACTTGTTTCCTAAGTTTATCCCAATCGACATTATCAATGATTTTGATTTTTGAAGCATTTACAGTTTTCTCTATATTATTAAATATAGGTGTAATCGTATTTGCTTCAATTTTTCTCACACCCATATTTTTTCTTGCTGTAGTTAGATCGCGCTTCATGTTTTTACTGCTTGAATCCTTAATTGCATAAAAATCAGCAGCTTGAAATAGCAAGCGTAAATCTAAGTAGTAGTCATAGTTTGTATAGATGATATCTTTGCCTCCAAAAAAGATTCTAGAAGCATCTTTACAACCTTTATCGCATTCTGGAAATATCATCATAAGTGCATTTTGGATTGCATCTCGAACTCCTTTATCTACAACAGGTTCGTTAATTTGAAAAACTACGCGATACTTTTGCCAATTATCAGCATGACTAAATGTAGTGTAAGCAAATGCACAATCTAAACGGTAATCTTTCAAGCGTTCTAGTACTTGTTCAAAGCTTAAAGGACTAGCAACCTGTGATTTTGTTTTAGAATTTTTGTTGTCAAAATCAAGTGCAAAAACTGATTGTGATTTCCAAGCATCATTCTTTCTAGCACCTTCAAGATAAGCAGGAATCCAACTTTTACCATTAGGAGTTGTAATTTGGTTGCTAAATTCAATGATATCAATATCTTTAGGATGGTTTACGATTCTATTATTAATTGCACCAATATCAGTAGGCTTGCTCTGATACTGCGTATTGTCTAGCAACAATTTATGGGTTATAATATTAGTAGGAATAGAGTTATTAATCATTTCTTTTGTTTATTAATGAATATACGAATAGGTAGGCATCACTATTGAAGGAGTGATGCTTTTTTGTTAGAAGCGAGATCAGATTGCCTAGTTTAAATCAACTGATTGTGAAAACTTTTTCTTCTTTTCTTCTTATATTTTAACATATCTTAATGATAAAATGATATAATAAAGATATAAAAGAAATAGGATGGTTGATGATGGCAAGAGGTAGAAAATCGGTATTACGAAATGCAAAATTACTTAGTGTTTACTTGGATGAAGAGTTTACAGAAAAGCTTGAGCAGCTAGCAAGCCAAACATTAGTCCCAAAAGCTGCTATTGCTAGGGATATAATCACTAAAAAACTAATAGAAATAGGTAAAAACTAGGAACTAAAAACAAAAAAACTATGCAATAACTTGCATAGTTCTTCTGGGTTATTATTCTGGTAGTTGTATATCTCGTAGGGAGACTTTTATACTGGTCTTTGCCTACTACTTTTCTATGATGAAATCTTGTAGTTGATACTGAAAACTTTATAATAATCTCTTCATTGTCAGCACCGTTAGCCAACAACCACTAAGAGCAGGTTTGCATCTCAGTCGTGAGATTAGAGAAAACTATGTACCACTTGCTTTTACAGCCACCTGTAACTCTTTAACAGGTCGGTATTAAGAGCTTGATAGCCCGTTCACTTTGCTCGTTGCATTGCGTTTCTCTATAGCACACTAATATAGCACAGAAAGCAAGCCCGTAGAAGAAAAGGTTGAGGCTAGTGTAGGTATATTGACTCAATATTTATACAGTGCGTTTAGTGCGATCGATAAAATAAAAGACTCACTAGTTTTGATTCTGGTGAGTCTTTATCTGATTAGGCTAAAACATTTCTGGAACTTCAATCCGATTAACTAAATTTGCGTAGTGCTTCATGAGCGTTCCTACTGCGGTCATGTGACCATGCGTTAACATTGCACATTTAGCAAAGTCTTTAGTTTGATCTAAGAAGTGACTAATAAATGTATGGCGCGTGTTGTACTGAGTACGATATTCGATATTTAGTGACTCAAGAGCTTTATGCCAAATACGCTGAGTAAAATTGTGGTCATCAATCGGTTTACCAGTTGGACTAGGAAAAACTAAAGATTCAGGATGTTTATTGCTAGTCTCATATCTAGCTTTCATCATAGCCAATAAACCGTTAGACATAGGAAAATAGCGGATCTTACCTGTTTTAGTGGTTTTCCGAATTTTTTCATTACCCGTACCTGATTTAGCTAGTGCTGAGCAAATGATAAGAGTATCGGTATTCCAGTCGATATGTTTCCACTGCAAGCCCGTAACCTCATTGGTTCTCATGCCAGTCAAAAACAAACACATGACATAATCATGATAATGGTTATAGTATTTGGATGACTTAAACCAGTTTAGGATGAGTGCAACTTCTTCTCTAGTAAACGGTTTTTCTTTGATTGCCTCAACGGTATCTACAGAGATATCTCGAAAAACATCTGAAATAGCTTTTAGACAGTTCAGATAACGTTTAACAGTGTTGTTTGATGTCTTACCAGCGTTATTGAGAGATGTGATAAACGCTTGTGCTTCTTTAGTATCAGTAATCTTTGCTCTATAGCTTTCTAGCTTATTTAACAAGCTGTATTCTGAAGCTGAGTAGCGCTTAGCTAGTCTAGTTTGTAGATCCGCAATAAGTTGAGGTCTGAGATCGATTCTTTCTTTTTCTATTCTACGTTCAGTTGCAATAGTCCTAGCGATCATTTGTTGACGATCTTCTGAGCTAGGAAAATAAAACAGCTTTACTGATTCGTTGTCAGTAAAAGGAAAATTGTTAGCTTTGCGGTCTACCTTGATGCGTAGCTCGGTTTGCTTGACCTGCTCTAGCTGCTTAGTATCGCTGTATGATCCTAAACCACTCAGTACAAATCTTTTACCTTTGTACTCGAAACTCAAGGCAATAGTGCCATTATTATTAAACGTAGACATATCATCTTAACCATCTAAAGAGTAGTTAAGAGATACAAGAAAAGGTTATTGCGGCTTTTATTGCGACTTTTTTAGGGTTTATGATACCTATTAAGCCGCAAAACCTAAGCCCTCAACGGGATTTGAACCCGTGACCTTTCCCTTACCAAGGGAATGCTCTACCCCTGAGCCATGAGGGCGTTTTTTAACGCTTTGTTATTATTACATAATGATGGACATTTTTAGCAACACTTACCAAAATATTTTTTCGTGATTTTTGATATGCAGCTATAGCCAGTTATGCTGGGACAAAATCAAAAAATCAAAAAAAAGAAGGTTGGCGTTTCGCACTGTCATACTCTTCTCTAGCTACGCAAACCCTTTCGCAAAGCCCAAAAGTAAAAGCCTTGCTTAGCAAGGCTTTTACTTTTGGGCTTTTGAAATTTGCCAACTTAATCCGAACTGACATTTATAGCTGTCGCCAAGTGTATTAGGACATAAACCCCAAGAATTGACTGGCGGCGCGAAGCGCTGCCAGTCAATTCTTGGGGTTTGATTTGTCCTACGTCAAGTGACTGTAGAGCTATAGAAATAACAAAAAAAGAGGGTCACGGTGATTTGTACCGTGATCCTCTTTTGGGGATATAAAAAGTTTCAAAAAGCAGGAGATTAGCGCCGCCTCTTTGGAAGTTATTTGATCTTGTCCATAATCGAGAAGATCGGTAAGTACATCCCAACGATAATCGAACCCACCATGCCGCCTAAGACGACGATCATCAAGGGTTCCATTAAACTGGTCAGAGCTTTCACCGCCTCTTCGACTTCATTCTCATAAAAGTCAGCGACTTTCATCAGCATCTTATCGATTTCACCCGTTTCTTCGCCAATGCTAACCATTTGCAAAGCCATAACGGGAAAGACCTCAGTCTTTTCCATAGCAGGTGCAATTTGACCGCCTTCTCTAACTGCATTTCTGGCGGACTCGATCGCGTTAGAGATCACCAGATTTCCCGCCGTTTCAGCGGTAATTTCGAGGGATGCCAGAATAGGCACACCTGCCTTAGAAAGAGAGCCAAAGGTACGCGCAAATCTTGCCACAGCAGTTTTAACCACCAAGTCACCAAACAAAGGCAATTTCAAGAAAACGCCATCAAGGTAGAGCTTGCCCGCAGGGGTTGCATAAACGCGGTTGTAAACGAAGGTAATCGCAAAAAATAGGGCGGGAATGATAAATATCTTCTCACTCTTTAAAAAATTACTGATATTTACCAATATTTGGGTAAATGCAGGTAACTCACCGCCTAAGCTTTTAAATACACCATCAAATACAGGAATGATGAAAATACACATCGCTAAGAAGATGATCACGGCGATCGATGAAACTACGATCGGATAGGTCATCGCGGATTTAATTTGATTGGTGAGACGTGCGGAGTCTTCGAGCAATGTCGCCAGACGGGATAATACATCATCTAACACCCCACCAGCTTCCCCAGCCTGTACCATCGCGCAGTATAACTTATCAAACACCTTAGGATGCTTACGCAGAGCATCGGAAAAGTTGGTACCTTGCTGTACGTCATCGAGAACTTCCGTTAATGCTACCTTGAGAGTGGGATTGGAGCATTGGTCGCACATGACTCCCAAGCCTCGCACCATCGATACACCAGCATTGACCAAGGTTGCTAACTGTCGGGAAAATAGAGCTAAGTCTTTAACCGTTACCTTTTTCATGGTAAGGGCGGCAAAACTAAAGCCCCCCTTTACCTCTTTGATATCTTGAACTACAAATCCTTTTTGTCTCCAAGTATCGCGAGCCTCTTTGACCGATTCAGCAACCATTGTTTGCTGTACGGATTTACCTTTAGAATCTTTGAGATTCCCCTGAAACTTCGCCATGATTGCACCTCTTTAATAGGAATTATGGGTAGAAAATTGTCGTCTAGCCACTGATCGATCGCGATTTGATCATGTCTTGCGATCGCAGATCTCCCGTTGTTTTGCGTTTCATTACAGGGGCAGGATTGGGTCCCACTACGCGCAATAGTTCTTCAGGACGCGAAGTCTTGGACATGGCGGCTTCAAAGCTAATATCCCCATCCATGTATAACCTTGCTAATACCGATTCAAGGGTTTGCATGGATTCTTTCCCCCCAGTTTGGATAAAACCATACATCTGGGCAGTTTTACCCTCACGGATGAGGTTGGAAATAGCAGGTGTAACTACCATGATTTCCTGCGCCATTACCCGCCCAAACTGTCCTGGTTGGGGATTATGGCGGGGAACGAGAGTTTGGCTCAATACGGCGACGAGAGAGTTAGACAACTGGACGCGAATCTGCCCTTGTTGTTCTGGGGGAAATACATCCACCATGCGATCGACGGTTTGGGATGCAGAGCTAGTATGCAATGTACCAAATACGAGATGTCCTGTTTCAGCAGCCGAGACGGCTAGTTGAATGGTTTCTAGGTCACGCATTTCCCCAACGAGAATTACATCGGGATCTTCCCTTAATGCCGCTTTGAGGGCATTGGCAAAGGTTTTGGTATCTTCCCCAACCTGCCGTTGGTGGATCACGCTTTTTACGGATTCATAAACAAATTCGATGGGATCTTCAACGGTGAGAATATGCTCAGCGCGGGTTTTATTGATCGTTTGGATCATTGCCGCGAGGGTCGTTGTTTTTCCCGAACCTGTAGGACCCGTAACCAGAACTAGTCCGCGTGGTTTTTCGCTAAGTTCGCGGACGATCGGTGGCAAGTTCAGATCATCCATGTCGGGGATTTTCGATGAAAGCGCCCGCAGACAAGCTGCATAGGTGCCGCGATCTTTGTAAACATTGACACGAAACCTTGCCAATCCCTTGACTCCGTAGGAGCAGTCTAATTCCCAGCTTTGTTCGAGCGTTTTGCGTTGATTGTTGTTGAGCATCGCAAAAATTAAGCGCTGACATTCTTCAGGAGTGAGCGGATCGCGATCGGTACGGGTGAGATGCCCGTTGATACGAATATAAGGAGGAAGTCCTGCGGAAATGTGAAGGTCAGAACCCTTACGCTCTACGACCTCTTCCATCAAGTCTTCGATGATGTAGTCCATTACCATAGTGGGCGATTCTCCTGATCTAATCCTAATAAGTGCATGTTTCCCTATATATCCCCTAAAATCTGCCTTTGCATCAGATTTTAAAAACTAGAAAATTCCCATGCTTGAAGCCCCGTGCTTTGCAAATGTTTCGCAAATGCTTCACAAGTGCTTTACAAAAGGCTTCAAGCGCAGTTTTTTAGAAAGTTCTAGGCGTGGTGCAGTACGGACATTCAACGGTCTCGGGCGTGAGCATTGCGTCGCAATTATCACATTCCAATCCTTTGCCTCGACGGGCGCGTTCTTCGGCTTCTCGACCTTTATCGGTATAGACAACCCGCAGCACCTCATCTAAGGTGGTCGCGCCAGTTCTGACCAAGTCAAAAGCATAGGCCATCAAGGTTTTCATGCCTTCCTGTACAGCAATTTCCTTGATGACTTCAGTGGTTGCGCCTTTGTTAATCGCACTTTGCAAGCGCTCGGTCATTTTCATGATCTCGTATACACCTGCTCTGCCCTTGTACCCAGAGCCATTGCATTTTGGACAGACTCGTTGACCAGGAAGCATAGCTTCGCGATTGACGATGTTGGCACGGTAGAAGGTTTTCTCAAGGTCGCTACTGGGTAAACCGAAACGATCTAGTTCCTCTTGGGATGGGTTGTAGGGGATACGGCAGTTGTCGCACACTTTGCGAACGAGACGCTGGGCGAGTACACCGATAATGGCGGTACTTGCCATAAATGGCTCGACACCCATTTCTTCGAGACGGGCGATACAGCTAGGTGCATCATTGGTATGCAAGGTGGTCAGTACTAAGTGCCCCGTTAAAGCTGCCTCGATCGCTGTTTTGGCGGTCTCTGCATCGCGGGTTTCTCCGACGAGGATGACATCGGGATCTTGCCGTAAAAAAGCGCGGAGAATACTGGCAAAGGTCATCCCTTTTTCCCGCAGCACTTGGCATTGGGTCAATCCAGGTAAGTTATATTCAACGGGATCTTCGGCAGTACTAATGTTAATGCCAGGATCGTTACATTCCGCAAGGGTTGAATAGAGGGTAGTGGTTTTACCCGAACCTGTCGGTCCAGTTACGAGAATTAATCCATAGGGTCTTTGGGCAAAGCTTTGCATGAGGGCAAGGCTTTCGGGATCGCTGATCAATTTGTTGAGTCCGAGCTGGGTATTGGAGTTATCCAAAATCCGCAGACATACCTTTTCCCCGTTTTGGGTGGGGCAAGTATTGACGCGGAAGTCAACCCGCCGACCTTGGAAGTTTCGTTTGAGCTTACCGTCTTGGGGAACGCGTTTTTCGGCGATGTTCAGGTTGGAGATAATTTTGAAGCGAGAAATGACGGCGTTGATAATATTTTTCGGTAAGCGCTTATTTTCGCTGAGGAAGAAGTATTCGCGTAGTACGCCATCCTTCCGCAGACGGACGCAGAGATCCTTTTCCTGTGGTTCGATGTGAATGTCGGAACATCCTTCTTTAAGAGCTTTGACAAGAATTTTATCAACGAGGCTGATGATTGGGGCGGAATTTTCACCCCCAACCATTAGTTCATCGCCTTGATCGGTATCGGCAATATCTTCGCCAAAGACATCATCTTTGACCTGTAGATCTTCATCGCTGATCGCTCCTTCCGACTTGGCACTCTTATTGACTTGAAACTGCACGATATTGTCAAAGGTGCGATGAAAATCCTCACGGGCAATCACACGCTTAACGATTGTCATGTTTTTAATGAGACGCGCGATCTCATTTTGGACTTTATAGCTGTCAGGCGCAACTACGGCAAGTGTGATGCTGTTTTCTGTCTTAACTAGGGGCAGGATCTCGCAGTCTCGGCAGGTGGATATGGGGATGATATTGGAGTCAAGTAAAACACTGAGGTTACCAATATCAAATTTGTCAATTTCAACATCGGGATCGATCGGTTCGATGCCGTAAAGTACCCGTAATTCAAAAAGTTGTTGGCGTTTGTAATAGCGGGTAATGTCGGGGGCGAGTTGCTGCCCCAGAATTTGCTCTAGGACGTTGAGAAATGGCACATTTTGTTCTTGGCTATCTTTGACAGCGCGATCGAACTGGTCGGAGGTGGCATGTCCTGCTTGAATCAGTTTGCTCTCGAAGGGAGTTCGACCTCCCCGTTTGGCAAGAGCTTTGGTCTTATTTCTGCTTGCGGCGGTGGTTGGCGCTTGATCTGATGTATTCATAGCCCAAGATTTCCTAAGAGTTCATTACCCAATTGAGATTAAATCTTTGCGATCGCAAAGCAATGTAAGGCGATCATAGCTTTTTGCATAACTATATTGGGAAAAATAGCACAAGTGCTTCATAGTTTTACAAAAAATAGTTTTATCAGCTGAGTAGCTGAACATAATTAAAATCCAGATCTAAAACCTGCGGCGGACGCGCAGCCTGCGCCGCAGGTTTTAGGGTTTTATATTTAACGTTAGTTAGGACAAATCCCAACCGAAGAGATGATAGTGTCGGCGTGAAACGCCGACACTATCATCTCTTCGGTTTATTATTAAGGATATTTTGCCAAGAAATTTTCGGGTTTTGGGCGAGCAGTTGAGAAATCGCGATCGCGCCTTTTTGATTTAAATGGCTGGGGTCGGAGAAAAGCTCGGCTTGATTTTGAATTTGGTGTGAAAGGTCGAGATAGGTAAAACTTTCTCGCAGGGCAAGTTCTTGCATCCGCCCGTTAAAAGTTGCTTCATACCGCGTGCGAATGTTATCAAGATAGGTGGCATGGAGGGGCATATTCACGACGATAAGCTCGATATCATTGCGGCGGCAAAAATCAACGACATTGGCAAAAGCCTCGAATTGTGAACCCGTGGTATCAAAGTTGCGATAGTCGAGGTCGTAGTCTCCAGGAACTTGGGGGAACTTTTGGAAATAGGTGTTGGGGTCAAAGGTGACATCAAATGCCACAAAGCCTTTGGAGTCAAGCGCAGTAGCCGTACTGGGTAAAGTAGAAGCGATTAGGGCTTCGCTGTTGCTGAGCATATGGGTATTGCGATCGAATTTCTTCACTAGGGAAGTCCGAATTTCTTGCCTCTTGGGTAGGGTCGTGAATAGCGCATCAAGGGACTGGGAGATGGGGTTTAACGATTTGGCGATCGCCACATTTTGATTGGAGAGTGGCTCGGAGTTAAGTCCGCTAGCTTTGAGGCTTTCCTGCAATTGTTTATAGCCTGATGATGCGGTGATTTCGTCGTAGGTAATGTCACTGCGACTGCTATTAAAAGCCCGCAAACCATCTGCCCAAACGATCGCTCGCGGTAGTTGAGGACGCGCTAGGATTTGGGTGATTTGGAGGTTTACGACCTTGGCTGTTGCGCCATCAATACCAAGGTTGAAAACGCTGATATCTTTAAAGCCTCTATTGATTAAGGCTTTTTCTAAAACGTTGGGTTCGATACCGCGCAATGCTCTAGAGCTACCGACAATTAAAATATCTGGCGATCGCCGTTTGTTAGTAGTTTGCCAATCTAGCAACGCTAATTTCTCATTAAAAAGAGCAATATTAAAATTGAGGGCGGGTTTATTCGCAGTTTCTTTGGCAGGAGCGCTAGCCGGTCGATCGCCTTGGACATCGATCTTAGTATCGGCGATCGCAAATTTAATAGATGGATCGGGTGGTTCATAACGGCTGAGGGTACGATCAAGGGCGATCGTCAATCCCAAGCCAATCACAAAACTAGCAATACATGTCGGTAGAGACAACGTCTGTGGGGTCGTCTGTGGATTCGTCTGTGGGGTCGTTTGTCCCAGCCACTTCAATCCAAAGACCATCCGTCCGACTCCCATGAGCCGAGCATTTAGGCGATCGCTAAATGACGGATTCCTTGATTCCTCGTCACTAACCTCTTCTTGATCGGAGCTGTCGAGGGTGAGGCTATTATCTTCCTCAATTATTTCGAGTTGAGGATTTTGGGAGCCGATCGCCAGCAGATCGATTTCAAAGGACCAACTAGGTTTTTTTGTGCCAATGACTCGACTAGAAACTGTTACCGCTTGAAAATATTCGGCGGCACGAACCGCTCGCAAAGCATTGAGTACAGGCAAAGCCATCTCGGCTTGCAAAATATTAATCTTCGTTTCGCAGAGTAAGTTCAGACAGTTGTCTTGTAATAACAACTTTAATTTTGCTTGAGCGAGCTTGGGGGACTGTTGATCATGGCGGAAGGTGGCGAGCAGGTTCGCGATAATTTCCGTTGCCACGATCGCGCCATCGGAGATCGGCAAATCTAACCCCAAAGCCCAAGCATTGCCATGGAGTTTAAGGCGACGGATCCCTTCCGCAAATAGAACCGAACTTGCCAGATCTTGGGTGCTAGGAGCGATCGCCTCTAAGATCTGCGTGGCACAATTCACTTCGGGATCTTGGCTGTAAAGGTATAGGCAGTCACCTTTTTGCTTGGTATGGGAGAGTTCGATCCCCGCCAATTCTTCGGTTAGGATGCCATTGGTCTCATTTACTAGAGCAAGACTCTTTTCACTCAAGCGATTTTCACTCGAGCGATTTTCACTCGAGCGATTTTCACTCGAGCGATTTTCACTCGAGCGATTTTCACTCGAGCGATTTTCACTCGAGCGATCGTTTGCCGAGTGAAAATCGCTCGGCAAAGGATCATTTGCCGAGCGATCCTCAAGCGAACTGGGCAATTGCTCGGTATGGATGGCTACATTCGTTTCTGAGTCAGCGATCGCATCTATGCTGAGGGGCATTAGGGATCTATCTAGTGATTTAGCATCTAGTGATTTAGCATCTAGTGATTTAGCATCTAGTGGATTAGCATCTAAGGATGTTATGTCCATAGGTTATTGAAGGGATCGGCGGGATGAAAAATTTGCTACAAGGTTAGCATGGCGACTTCATAACCACACAAACTTACAAACAAATCACAGGCAAATTCCCATGAATGCTGAGTATATTCGGTGGCGATCGCAATTTATGCGCAAGCGGCTGCAAATTGTGACGGTGATGTCGTCGATTTGTATTTTCAGTTTTATGATTTGGCAGATGGTGGTCAGCCGCAAAGGTCAATCTCCCCTCAATACTCATATCAGCGTCGCCCTAGATTTGGGGATCGAGGCGCTCCTGATCGGTTCTTTTTGGCTGTTGCGATCGCCCTTTGCTAAAAATTTAATTTATCCCATCTTTTTATTTATTCCCCTTACGATCAACTTAACAACCCAAATTCATGTCTCCTTAACAGGTATTGAAACCCCTTTTTTCATTCCTTGGGTATTGGTTTTTGTAGCTCAGGTCACGATCGTCCCAGTATGTTGGCGACTCCATTTTGCAGTTCAGGCGATTACCGTAGGCAGCTACTTTCTGCTCGTTACCTTTTTGTTTGGCGATGGTGTGAGTGACATCTTTACAAGGTCGCCCTTATTAGTTGCAGGTAAGCTGGAGATGCCAATTTCCCTGATCTTTCTATTTGTTGGTTGGATCTGTGTAATGGGGGATTTATCTGTTTATCTATACGAGCAGCTACAGGAGCGGGAATTTATCGCTCGCAAGGAGCTAGAGGAGCAAAAAGAACGCTCAGAACGCCTTTTATTAAACATTTTGCCGCAATCTATTTCCGATCGCCTGAAGTTAGAATCCAATCTCATTGCCGATAATTTTCAGGATGTAAGCGTCCTGTTTGCCGATATCGTAGGCTTTACTGTATTTGCCGAAAAATTTCCCCCCGAAGAAGTAGTTACCTTTCTCAATCAAATTTTTTCCCGTTTTGATGTCCTTGCAGAGAGGTATGGCTTAGAGAAAATTAAGACGATCGGTGATGCTTATATGGCTGTAGCGGGTATCCCCTTTGCCCATAGAGATCACGCCCAAGCAAGCCTCGAAATGGCGATCGCCATGCAGTCAGAATTAGCGACTTTTAATCGCGAGTATCAACAAAATCTCAAAATTCGGATCGGGATTAGCTCAGGGCCAGTTGTCGCGGGGGTAATCGGGATCAAAAAATTTACCTACGATCTTTGGGGCGATACGGTGAATACGGCTAGTCGGATGGAATCACACGGGATTGCAGGCTGTATTCAGGTCTCCGAAACTACCTATCAATATCTGCGCGATCGCTATCATTTTGAAGTCCGCGATCGGGTAGAGATCAAGGGAAAAGGCGCAATGACTACCTACGTTTTAAGTAGCTAGGCGCAAATATAAACCCCCAAAGAGAGTTGCCGCGCGGAGCGCGGCAACTCTCTTTGTTTATGTCCTGATACAGTTGGCGGCAGCTATAAACACCAAACCCAGTCAGGTTTTGAGATTCCCAAAATGGCAACGCCATTTTGGGAATTGGTATAACAAGACTGGCGGCAGCTATAAAACACCATGGGTGATGGCGCGAAGCGCCATCACTCATCTTTGGTATATTTAGCGAACTTGGGCGTAGGGCATAATAACATTAGTATCTCTAAGTCATGATTCATCAAGTAAATAATGACCCTCCAAACCGATATCGACAACGCAGCCGCTCAGCTCAAGGGCAAAAGTCCTCAAGAAGTCCTCGCATGGGCTCTGGGTAACTATGAAAAAATCTCGCTTGCCTCTAGTTTTGGTGCAGAAGATGTCGCATTAATCGACATGATCGCCAAAATCAAACCCGATGCCCATGTATTTTCTCTTGATACGGGAAGATTAAATGGGGAAACCTACGAAGTAATCGCGAAGGTACAACAAAAATATCCTCAACTCCAATTGCGAATCATGTTTCCACAGGCTGAAGCCGTGGAGCAAATGGTCAGCACCAAAGGCATTAATTTGTTTTATGACAGTGTTGAGAGCCGCAAACAATGCTGTTATGTCCGTAAGGTCGAACCCCTCGGACGCGCTACGCAAGGGCTTGATGCATGGATTACAGGTTTGCGCCGCGATCAAACCGCTAATCGTTCGACCATGGAAACCGTTGAGCTAGATGGCGATCGCCAAATTGCGAAGATCAATCCGCTGATCGACTGGTCAAACGAACAGGTTTGGGAATATATCCATCAGAACGATGTTCCCTACAACGCTCTGCACGACCAAAATTTCCCCAGCATCGGTTGTGCTCCCTGCACCAGAGCGATCCAAGCAGGCGAAGATCTGCGTGCTGGTCGCTGGTGGTGGGAAATGAGCAACCAAGAATGCGGACTCCATGTTACTAGCGATGGTCGCTTAGTTCGCGCTAAGGGCTAAATGCTCACCCCGCAAGCTTCCCATCGATGGAAGGAAGTGCAGCAACTCGTGCTGCAAGAAGTGATCCTAAGAAACCATTTAAGAATTACTTTCTGCGGTCAAAAACTCTAAGAGATCCCCCTCAATCCCCCTTAAAAAGGGGGAAGAATTTAATTCTCCCCCCTTTTTAAGGGGGGCTGGGGGGATCTAGTGAAGTCTTAAATGGTTTCTCAAGTCTTTATATGTAGAGAGTTACGGTAATGCAATATCGCGATTGGTATTTTCGAGGCTGGCAATCGCGCTATGGATTTCGCCGAGCATTTAATGCCGATCCCACTAAGCCACCGATCCTCTTAATTCACGGATTTGGGGCGGCGATCGATCACTGGCGCAGCAATATTCCCGCATTGTCAGAAAGCTATACAGTATATGCCATCGACCTCTTAGGCTTTGGTGGCTCGGAGAAGCCCCCCATCAACTATTCGATCCATTTGTGGGTAGAGCAGGTTTTAGGGTTTTGGCAAAAATTTATTAAAGTCCCCATGACGATCGTGGGCAATTCCATCGGCGCTCTGGTGGCAGCGATCGCTGCCAGCCATCATCCTGAAATTGCTTCAGGGGTCGTGACCATTAGCTTGCCAGATATCGCTGCTTTTAACGCTATGGTTCCCAAGTTCTTGCAACCGATCGAACGAGCCGTGAAGGCGATCGTTTCGGCTATCCTTGTCAAACCGCTATTTCATTTGATCCGTCAGCCATGGATCATTCGCCTAATTCTCAAAGGAATCGTCTATAGCAATCGCCATCGCGTTGACGATCGCTTAGTAGAAATTATTGCTAAGCCTGCCCGCGATCGCCAAGCTGCCGAGGCTTTTCTCCGCCTCAATCGCAGTCTGAATCAACCCGATTATTCGCCCAGCTTGACCCAAGCCCTCACCCAACTGCAAGCCCCCCTATTAATTTTGTGGGGAAGTAGCGATCGGCTCATTCCGCCATCAGAAGGTAAGCGGCTAGTCCAATACGCACCAAATGCCACCCTCATATATTTAGAAGGACTGGGACATTGCGCCCATGATGACAATCCCGAGCGCGTAAATGCGGAAATTTTAAATTGGCTAGCAGCGTAAACCGCTCCGACCTCAAAAGATTAGTTGCGGCGCGAAGCGCCGCAACTAATCTTTTGGGGTTTATGTCCTCTACAAAACCTTCATGGCAATAAATATGGGCTACCATGCAATGGTAAGCGCCGAGACTCCCGTAAATAATTGGTAGCTGATTTAGTTCTAATAATTAAACAAGAAATTTAGGACTAATGGCGGGGTATTCTCTAGCCCAAAGATTATATAGAGCAGTCCTAAATTATTTATGGAAAAAATACATGGAAAAATAGGGCTTCGACCTCGCTCAGCCATCGTATCCCTCTGGCTGAGCGAGGTCGAAGCCTCTCTCAATTCATTGAGGATTGCTATAAGGATCTGGGCACAATTAAATATAAAACCCAAAAAGCTGTAGCGCACGCGCAGCGTGCGCTACAGCTTTTTGGGTTTTGATTATGTCCAGTCACTTAGGAGTCGCAACTTTTGGTAAATTCATAAGTCCTCTAGATCGTCTGAGACTTGCCGAGTTAGGAATGCAAATAGTTTTATAGGTTTTATGCAGATGCACCAAATAGTTATATCTCAGGCATATCAAACTATTGAGAAATTATGGCAACGAGCGCTCAGCGCCCCATCGGATATTGCCCTATTTATTAGCAATCTTGCCATTATCGAGCAAAAAATTCTCTATCCGCGCTATCAGCAATTTATTCAATCCTATCGACCCTTACTAAATCGTCCGACAGATGAAGAACAAAAAATTGTTCGCGACCTAGAACAGTATGGGATATCTGTCTCAACCTTAGAAGATTTGGCGATTCCTGATAGCGATCGCTTTTTTACCGCAGCTCAACATATCTCACAGGAACTCAAAGACAAGGCTCAGTTACCCCTTTACAGTGGCAAGCATACGTTAAATATCGATGCCGAGCAGATTATGCGCTATCCCGAACTGTTCTTATGGGGCGCAGATGCCAAAATTTTGAGAATCGTTGAGAACTACCTCAAATTGCCCGTTGCCTATGATGGTCTGTCCTATTACTACAGTCTTCCCGATTGTCGGGAAGCGGGACCCCGCAAATGGCATCGCGATAAAGAAGATTGGCAAATGATTAAAGTTGGGGTCTATATCAATGATGTCAATGCCGATGGCGGTCCTTTTGAATGCGTTACCCCTGAAGCCAATCACATCCTCAGTGAGCGACTGAGCGCTAAATCCCTGCGTCGGTACAAGACCGCCCTACACCATGAAGTTATCGAAATGTTACCGCCCCATCTCCAAGACAATTGGTATCAAAGCTGCGTGGGCAAAGCAGGTACGGTGATTTTTGTAGATACAGCCCGATATTACCATCGCGGTAAGCCCCCAACGAAATTCGAGCGCTCGGCTATCTTCTTTGGCTATTGCAGCCGCAAGCCCAAACATCCCTTTTTCTGTGGGCGATCGCCACTTTCGATGGCTCAATTGCAATATATGGCAAGCCTCTTGCCCGAAGATATTCGCGACTGTGTGACTTGGCGCGATCATTTAGAAGGGCTGAGCAAATGGATCCCCAAAAATCGCCTGAAGGTCTAGCCCCAACGGAAAACGGCGGAACCCCAGCTTAAGCCCGCGCCAAAACCCGCGATCGCAATTAGATGGTTGGGCTGAATTTTACCCGACTGCACCCATTCATCAAGGGCGATCGGAATCGATGCGGCGGAAGTATTGCCATATTTACCCATATTGCTGACCGCCTTAGCGGGATCGATGCCAAACCGATTGACTACGGCATCAATAATGCGTTGATTGGCTTGATGCAAAATCAGCCAATCGAGATCGTTAACCTCAAGCTGGGCATAATGCAGGGACTTTTCGATCACCTCAGGCACTTGGCGCACGGCAAACCGATAGACCTCTTGCCCGTTCATACTGATCGGTTCAAAGGTACTGCGTCCCAAATAATTAATATTGAGAAATTCATTACCCTTGCCATCGCTCCGCATCTCAAAGCCGAGCAGGTTATTTTCGGGTTTATTTTGGCTGCTCGCTTGCAACAAAACTGCCCCCGCCCCATCGCCAAATAAAATACAAGTGCGGCGATCTTGCCAGTCCACCCACCGAGAGAGCACATCCGCCCCAATGAGTAAAATGTTTTTGTAAGTCCCTGTATGAATATATTGGGATGCGGTGACTAAGCCGAAGACAAAGCCTGAACAGGCGGCGACCAGATCGAAGGCGACCGCACGCTCAGCACCTAAAAGCTTTTGGACTCGTCCTGCTGTACCGAATAAATCATCACTGGTCGAGGTTGACAAAATAATCAGGTCAATATCCTGTGGGGTCAGTCCTGCGGCGGCGATCGCCTTTTGACCAGCTTTCGAGGCAAGACTTGCGACCGAATCCTCCTCTCCATCGGCAATATGCCTTTCTCGGATGCCCGTGCGCGAGCTAATCCACTCGTCGTTAGTGTCCACCATCTGCGCGAGGTCGTGATTAGTAAGTACGCGATCGGGAACGGCAGAACCGCTACCAATAAAACGGACTCCAAGGAGAGAAGATGCAGTATTAGTCATGTGCTGTATTCGATCTGAATGGCTGGATAAAGTTTTTTACGTTTTACCCATAGGGTAAAACGTAAACGATATGAAGGATGAGCATTAAGTCGGAGGATCATCAGGTGTATCGTCAGCAGGGATAGATACCTTGGGCTTGATTTGACCGCGAATGCGATCTAGCACTCCATGATCAACGGCATCCTTAGCAACGCGGATAGCATTACGAATACTGATGGCGTTGGAACTGCCGTGACTAATCACGCAAATACCCGCGACACCGAGGAGTAATGCACCGCCATATTCATCAGCATCAATGCGCTCTTTTACCTTTTTGAGATTGGGCTTCAAGATTAAGGCTCCAAGCTTGCCGCGCCAACCCTTGGGTAGTTCTTCCTTCAGGATCTGCATTACGGCATTACCGACACCCTCGGCAAACTTCAGGACGATATTGCCTGCAAAGCCGTCACAGACGATGACATCAAACTGCCCCTTCAGAATATCCCGTCCTTCCGCATTACCCGCAAAGGTAATTTGGGGGTTATCTTGCAAGGCTTGGTGAACGCGAATGGCGAGTTCGTTACCCTTACAGGCTTCTTCACCAATATTAAGCAAGCCGACCTTAGGCTCTTGGATGCCGATCGCATATTTGCTGTAAAGCGATCCCATGATCGCAAACTGCTCTAAAAATTTGGGACGACAGTCCACATTTGCGCCGACATCAAGCAGCAATACAGGTTTATGGGCTACCTGTGTGGGAAACAACGCCCCGATCGCAGGTCGATCGACACCCGGTAATCGCCCCAAACGCAACAGAGCCGCAGCCATAGCCGCTCCAGAATGTCCCGCCGACACCACGGCATCAGCCTGCTTGCGCTTGACTAAGTTCATGGCAACGGCGATCGAAGAATTGGGCTTGCGGCGCAGTCCCTCAAGGGGTTCATCATCCATTTCGATGATGCCCTCCGATGGCACGATCTCTAGGCGATCGCTTTCTTGATAGTTATGTTGCTTGAGGTAATTAGCGAGAATATCGCGATCGCCCACTAGCGCTATGTCTACATTTAACTGAGTCTGAGCTAATATGGCTCCTTCTATTACTTCGCGTGGGGCAAAGTCCCCACCCATCGCATCTACGGCAATTCTCACTATTTGCGATCCTGTCTGAGTTTTATGAATAAAACTGTAAAGAATTTTATTAAACCTTGCAAAAATTTTAACAGTTTGAGTAACTTAACCTATCGGCATTGCTCAAATTATTTGAAATCAAATGCGAGAAAACAAAAAAGGCAACGTTGCGATGCTAATTAATCGTCAGTTTAAGTTTTTAGCGCTCTCACTAATATCCGCAATTCTGATTTTGGTTAGTTGCCAGTCCAATCTCGCTAGCTCGTCTAATAGCTCGTTTAATAAGGGGGGAATCGGGTCAGACGGCAGTAAAAATATACCATCGACATCGCTTCCAGCCGAATCGATCAAAGCCGATCTGGGATTTCGTCCAGCTACCAATGGCTTCAGTTTCGAGAATTATGGCAAGGACAGTAGCATTAAAAATCTCTCTCCATCTGAAATGCAAAGGATGTTTGGCAATAGTATTTGTGCTACTCAAGGAGAGTCTTGTATCCTCACACCCCCAGCCCAGCAGTGGATGGAAGAAGTTAATAAATCCATGAATGGCGGACATTGTGAGGGAATGGCGGCACTTAGTCTGATTTTATATGCCGATAAGGAGAAGGCAAGTGGATTTGGTAACATCCCAGATTTATCTTTACAGGGAAATGAAAAACTTCAGCATGAGATTGCCTATTGGTTTGCCACTCAATACGTGCCTCCAACTGCCACCAGCGAGATCAAAGGCAAAGCTCCATCGGAAATCCTCGATACCCTTCTCGCTTCGATGAAACCGAATGCGCGTATTGATGAAACCTATACAATGGGGATCTATCAACTTGGCTTTAAAGGAGGACATGCGATTACGCCCTATGCCGTTGGAGATTTAGGTGATGGTAAATATGTGGTGATGGTCTATGACAATAACCATCCCAAAATAGAGCGCAGAATCGAGATCGATCGCAATGCCAATACTTGGAAATATAACGCTGCTACCAATCCCGATGAGCCTGAATCACAGTATATGGGGGATGCGGAAACTAAAACGCTCACCCTAACACCCACTCCGCCCCGCTACGAGCGTCAAGTTTGTAATTTCTGTGGTTTGGACGAACAGACCTCTGCAAATAGCTCTGACAAAACGGCTGCTAAAGGAAATACAAATGGGAATGCAAATGGGAATGCCTCACCGAAATTTAATCAGATTTTCCTCGAAGGTGATGCAGATCTATTGATTACCAATGGCGATCAGAAAATTGGTTATGAGAATGGAAAATTTGTGAATTCTTTTTCAGGAGCCACCTTCACTCCTATCAAGAGTAGCGAACTCTGGAAAGATGATGAGGAGCCGATCTACAATATCCCAACTAGCGTGCCCTTTACGATGACCTTGCAAGGCAACAAAAAAAGTGATGGTAAGGAGCTCACCGATGTAGCTATGATTGGACCAAGCTACGATCTCGGTTTGTCAGGCATTAAAGTATTGTCAGGTCAAAAAGATGTAATTCAATTTGATGCCAGCGGGTATAGTCTCTCCTATCAACCTAGTAATTCCGAGGCTCCCAACATTTTCTTTGGCATCTCAACTAAAAATGATGACTATGAGTTTGAATTAGATGGAGTCGAGATCGATGCGGGTGGGACTATCAGTGCTAATCTCGATACCGCTAAAGGTCGCCTCGGCATCAAGATTGCCAATACCAAACATAAAGCTATCTTCAATTTGTTGATTGGTCGTATTGATGATAAGACTGAGCAAAAGTTTGAAGGAGAAGATCTAGATCTGGCTTCAGGTGATACTTTGTATTTGGATTATGCCAAGTGGACAGGTAATGGAGCCAAGCTCACGATCGAGCTTGATAAGGGCAGTGATGGTACGATCGATGATACCGCTACCCTCGAAGATAAAAAGAAGTAAAGTTATAGCTACAGTCATTTGACTGAGGACAAATCAAACGCCAAGAATTGACTGGCATTTATGTCCTATTGCACTTGGCGGCATTATATTACCTACACCAGAAAAAGAAAGGGGCTATGCAGCCCCTTTCTTTTTCTGGTATTTTTCTTTTTATTGTTGTGGGGAGTTGACGGCTTTACTCGCATCGCGATCTACTGGCAAGATCAATGGTGTGCCTTGACCATTACCAATAATGACGATTTTAGAATTGGGGGATGTCGATAATTTCTCCGTTGCTTCGATCTCGCGTAATTGTAAAACTGAGGGTGTCAGCCCCTCCGATAATATTTTCTGAGCATCAGCTCGTCCTTTAGCTTCGATCCGCTTGCGATCGGCTTCTTGGGTTTCTTTTTCAAGGACAAATTTCATTTGTAAATTTTCCTGCTCGGCTTTTAATCTTTGCTGGATTGCCGCCTGTAGGGTTTCAGGTACTTTCACATTACGTAAGAGGGCTTCATCGACGATAAAGCCGAGGGGAGCTAGTTGCGATCGCAATTTGTCGGCAAGCTTGAGGCTAATTTCTTCGCGTCTAGTCGCATATACGGCTTCGGCGGGATATCCAGAGACAATTTCACGCGAAATTGAGCGGAATCTTGAAATTAAGATTTCTCGTTCTTCGAGCCCAATATTTTGATAAATACTGCCTGCTTTGGTGGGATCGATATGGTATTGCAAACTGATATCGATCGCTAGGGATAAGCCTTCTTTGGATGTGGCGGAAATTTCCTCTTTAACATCCCGTAATCGAGTGGAGAACTGTACTACCTCGGCAAAGGGATTAATAGTATGGATGCCTGCGGGGAGGGTGCGATCGCTAACTTTGCCCTGAAAGTCTTCTACACCAACATTTCCTGCGGGGATGACGATGATGAGACGGGTTGCCGCATTGACTAAGGAAAATAAAGCAATTAAACCTGCAATCGCTCTGATGACTAACTGGGCGATGCGATTATCGACGAGGCGTTTACTGTTAAAAAACACTAAGACGGAAACTAATGAAGCGATCGCTGAAATGATAAATGACATCGATATATCCCTAAACTGGCTGAGCTATTTAATGACGATTGTCATGGATAAGTAAGTGGGCTTAATTAAATATAAAACCCTAAAACCTGTGGCGCACGCTGCGCGTGCGCCACAGGTTTTAGATCTGGATTTTAATTATGCTCTGAGGTACTTATTACCCATGCGATCGCTGCTGTACTTTATAAGTTAATTCGCTAGGGTTAAGAATTAATTAAAGAAATTGCTATCCCCATGCTTAGAACAAAGCAAAACCCCAAAGATAGGTGGCGGTGCTTCGCACCGCCACCTATCTTTGGGGTTTTATATCCTAAGCAAAGCTGACATTGCGATAGTCCTGAATAAGTAATGAAGTAACGCGCTTAGCGCGTTACTTCATTACCGCACACAACTTCTATCTAAAGGGCATCGAATAGAGCAATCCCCCCTGCTTCCATTGGCGATTTAAACCGCGTGGAATATCTAGGGGTGTAATATTACGGCTGTAAATATCATTATAATTTCCGACCTGTTTTAGGATTTGGGTCGTCCAGTCTGGGGCAAGCCCCAACTCAATGCCAAGGGAATCTGATGTACCAAGGAATCTGGAGACTTCAGGATTTTTCGTGTCTTTAAAGATATTGTAGTTATCCATATTTATCCCCAACTCTTCGGCATAGAAAGTGGCATAAATTACCCATGTCACCACATCGCGCCAGCGATCGTCATTACCAACTAAGGCGGGGCTGAGCGGTTCTTTGGATAAACTCAAATCAAGGATTTTGTGATCGGCAGGACGGGGCAGTTTGCTCCGCCATGAGGCAAGTTGGGATTTTTCAGAAGAGATGGCATCACAGTCTCCTTTGGTATAGGCATTTAAAACGCTATCCAGATCGGGTAAAACCATAGCTTCGATCGCAATATTGGCTTCCTTAAAGGTTGATTCCAGATTTGCGGCGTTAATTCCCGTTTCTACGCAGATTTTTTTGTCAGTCAGTTCTTTGAGCGCGATCGCTGATTCATCACTGGCTTTAGAGAGCGGTTTATCTGATTTACTATCCTTATCTGATTTACCATCCTTATCAGGGCGATCGGGACGACTCTCAGGGGCGGAACTGGGCGACGCGCTAGGACTAGCGGAACTGCTGGGAGAACTGCTGCTAGGACTAGGGCTAGCACTGGGCGAGCTGTTGGGCGAATTGGGTTTTGCCCCGATTCTGAGCATCACTCCCTGCCCGTCAAAGAAGGTCGTAGGGGCAAAGGAGATGTTTGGAGTGACATCACGGGTTAAGGTGCGTGTAGTATTCCGCATAAGGATATCGATTTCACCATTTTGGATTGCGGTAAACCGATCCTTGGCAAGCAATGGTTTAAATTCGACGGCTCTGGCATCCCCCAAAACGGCAGCGGCGATCGCTCGGCAATAATCTACATCTAAGCCGCTCCACAAGCCTTTATCATCGACATAGCTAAATCCTGACAGCTTTCCATTTACGCCACATAACAGTTTGCCGCGAGCCTTTACCCTTTCTAAAACCCCCTCTTTATCCTTATTAGTTGCCGCCGCCGTGGCAGTAGCCGTTGGGGTGACTGTAGGAGCTATTTTGGGTTGTTCTTGACATCCTGATAGCAGGACAAAGGTTAAGCTTGTCACCAAGCCCCATTGTCTGAAAGTTACTTTGGTCGCTGGGAGGGCTTTTTCTTTTAAAAGGACAGCAGTTTTGGTTAAATGCTTGGGCATTAAGCTCATGGGTTTAATGATTACTAGCGCGATCTCGCGATCTATGGTCTATATGGTCTATTTGAAGCTTACATTGATTCCATCAAATTATTTTCGATGCATCGAGTCTGGAGTCAAAAAAACGAAAAAATTCATGTTTTTTGTAAATTTTAAAATTCGCTTAGCCAGTTTTGATTAGCTCTTGTACCCAAAATACTGCGGTAGCACTGAGAATAGCGATCGCCCATTCAATTCCACTGAGGGGGATTGTTGCCATCAGATCGCTAAACCACGGAAACTGCACGAAAACGATTTGGCAGATAGATACAAAGGAAATGCTAAGGAGAAGCGGCAAATTGCCAAACACACTACGACGGGCGATCGCACAAGCATGGAAAATTTGGCTAAAGCCAAGGGTGATAAAAGCCATCGATCGCGCTTCTGAAAATAATGCCGCTTGACCTTGGTATTTCAACCAAAAGACAGCGGAAATAGCGGTGATCGTAGCGGTAACGGCTAGCAAGATCCGCAGATAATTGCTAGGGCGCAACATGGTTTGGAAACGATAGGCGGGCTGTAATAGGAGGTTTTCGTGGGTGGGTTCGAGGATGAGCGGAAATGCAACGAGAGGTGTAGCGATCGCGCCGACCCAGATTAATTGCAATGGCGGGATAGAAAATCCTGCGGCGGTATCCATGAGGGTCAGAATCGCTAAGGTAAAGGAGCTAGAGGCAGTCAAGAGGGCGATGCGTTGCAAGCGATCAAAAATAGCGCGTCCTTCGAGAATAGCGATCGGCAAATAATGGAAGTCTTCTTTGGGCAAAATTAGCCCCGCACTATCCTGTAATTCTTTACAACAGGTGCGATCGCAAATGCCGACATCGGCTGTTCTTAATAAAGGAATATCCTCCACATCATTGCCAATGACAGCGACCGCTTGAGCCGATTTTAGACGCTCACCTTGCCATTGGCGAATCCGTTCTTGAGGAGCCTCAAAATAGCTATGGGTTTCTATGCCAATTACACGACTAAAGGCTTCCGCATCATCTTCGGAAGCACGGATTAATCCGCGCCACTCAATGCCTGCGCGACTCAAATTATCGAAACTCAGCACCACATCTGACTCGACAATTGGCACAATTTTGGTCACTCTGGCGATCGCATCTAATGTCGAAGGAAATCTTGCCCATATCCGCTGTTTGGCAAGATCTCGCATTCCAAATAATTGCACTTGAGTGGCGATGCGTAGTAGATTCTGGGGATAGGTGCTGACAATGAGTGCCGCAGCAGTCATCGCATTGATCGTAATGCTCCTTTGCCATGCAAAGCCGATCGCAGTTGTCGTCACTAATAGCAGCAATCCAATCCAAACTTGACGTAGTTGGCGCAATTCCGAATGCATAACCGAAAATGGCTTTTCCTTAATCAAGGCTGCCTGTTCCTGAGTAAAGCGACTAGTCGCAATGACAATTCCCTTGGCGGTTCCTGAGGAAACTTCCGTTCCTGCATAGATCATATTGCTACATTCGAGGGGTGGCGTTTTCTCCTCAAAGGTCAAATCGGCTTGCTTGGTACAAATTGCCTCGCCGCCCAAATTCGTTTGATTTATGCGTAAATCCTCGGATGTCTCTAGGACTCGCAGATCGACATTGGGGCGATCGCCTTCCTTCAATACCAATATATCCCCAAGTACTAAATCCCTCGATGGTATTTCCATTTCTTCGCGATCGCGCAATACAATTACGGAATTAGAAGGCGTATGTTGGCGGCGTTGAAGGCGATCGCGACTGACTTTCTCTCTAGTTTTAATTGACCATAGGGCGATCGCCACTCCAATCACTCCATGCAATCCCCCTACCAAAATTAATGCCCATCCCTCAGCACCATTCCACTGCAAAAAAATGGCTGCGCTCAACAGTATATAGGTCAAGGGATCGAGAAAAGGTTGTAACAGAACCTTGCCAATCGGACGCGATCGCGGTAATTTGTTGGCTCCTAAAAACCGCAACCTTTGCCGAGCATTCACGTAGGATAACCCTTCTGCCGAGGATTCCAAAGTTGCCAATACTCGATCTACATCCATGTAGTGCCAAGGTTTCTGGAGATCCGACAGAAAGTCAAATTTGGTCATAGTTTGATTTTTGGGCTTCCGTTCGCTATTTAGTTTATACTAATTCCCCTATATGTGACGAAAATTAAGGGATTGTAAAACAGTCCCAGTAAGGTTTTGATACATAAAATCAAATCAAATACGATAACCAAGGAACTAATTTAGACATCTATTCTTCCTCATCCTATGGTTAAAACCAATTCACGAAAGTGTTATTACACTTTCGTGAATTGGTTTTAACCCGAACTGACGTTAAAAAAGATAGAAAAGATAGAAAAGGCAAATGGCGGCGCGAAGCTCCGCTATTTGTCCTTTGGGGTTTATATCCTAGGCAACTCTTTCGCTGATATAAATTCCAAAAATAGATTATTGTGCTTGTTGCAATAACTTCAACTGATTCTGCACATCGAGCTTGATCTTTTGGGCTTGCAAATATACTGTAGTGCCACTTTGAATCTTTTCTAATTCATTATTAACTGCCATAAAGTTCGCGATCGCTTGATTGCGATTTAAATCTTTACCATTCTTCGGCAAGGTTGACCATAGATAGGTTAGCTTCTGGTTTGCGCTCTCCAAGGCTTGAACTGATTTCTGCTCATTTTTGAGCCTTACTTGCACTTCAGCGAGACTGGTACGATAGGTTGCTAAGCGTTTTTGCGCTTCACTATAACCTTGTAAATCGCTATTAGGAACGCTTTCAAGACGTTGAATGCCATCTTGCCACATTTTTGCTATTTGCTCCCAACGTTCGCTAGAATGCGGAGGATTACGCCCAGATTCGGCGGATTGCTTGGCAAATTCTTCTGCGCTGTTAAGGATTGCCACAATTTTTTCATTCCCTGCGGTCAATCCTCCCAGTTCTTTTAAGTCTCTAGTAGCAGTAATTACTAACTGCTGCGCCCTTCGTCCTGCCATTGTTTGAGATGGAATTTTTCCTAAGCGATCGATCGCTAATTGCCAGTTTTGAATCGCCGCTTTTTTATCGATAGGCGTTGCCGCTTGCTGAAATAAGGTTTTGGCATTGATCATTTCTGTTTCAGCATTGGTGAACTCGATCTGAGCATTTTGCTCCTGAAATACCTTGGCTTCTAGCTGTCCTGCCTTGATCCGAGACGCTTGCAAACCCGCTGGGGTAAATCGCCAGTCATATCCCCAACTGTAATAGCCCCGTGCATAATCTGTCCATTCGGCTACATACCATACAGGAATTGCATCTAAAGCTGCCTTACCTTCTTTAACTTTTAAGGAGCCGCGATCTAAGTCAGCAGGACTAGTGGGCGATTCGATCAACTGTCGAGCTTCTTCAATACTTGCTTGTCCTTGTTTAAAGTTGGCATCCATTGCCATATTACTAGGCAAAAGTAGAAGTGGTGCTGTCTTTGCCACTGGTTGCCGAATTACGGGATAGGGTAAATTCGCTACATAAACAATCCCCACAGGAATACCAATCAAAATCCCGCCCCAGAGTAATCTTTGTCCGAATTTCTTAAACCCGTTCAGAGGTGATTGATTAACGGTCGGGTTGGCTAGAGACTGATGGGACTTCGAGATTTCCGCTTCTAGCTCTGTATATCTTTGCACTGCGGGAGTTGGCTGTGAATTAGGATTTAGATTTGGAGAACTAGAACTTGGTACTGTTTGCCCATTGGGAATATTTCCTCCCCCCTGTTGAGGACTTTTCTTTTTCGCAAACATTGAGTTAAGGATGCCCATGATTATTCCCTAATATCTACATGATTATTATATATAGCTGCCGCCAGTCTTGTTATACCAATTCACGAAAGTGTGACAACACTTTTGTGAATTAAACACCAAACCCAGTAAGGTTTTGAGATTCCCAAAATGGTGTTGCCATTTTGGGCTTTATACCCAAGAAGAGGAGGTTGGCACGAAGTGCCAACCTCCTCTTCTTGGGTTTAGAACCATAGAGATAGGAGAGGCTATTTCAGAATATTTTGCAAAGTGCTGACCACTTGCTGCTGTTGTTCTTCGCGCAGTTCGGGAAACATGGGTAAAGATAGAACGCGATCGCAGATATCTTCGGTAACAGGGAAATCTCCTTTTTTATAGTTGAGGTAACGATAAACCTCCTGCAAATGTAGGGGTAAGGGATAGTAAATCATCGTGATGATATTTTGTTCGCGAAGTTGGGCTTGCACCTGATCTCTTTGCCCATCGCCGATGCAAACTGTGTATTGGTTCCACACACTGCCTGCACAGTAGTGAGGAGAGACCAGCTTGGGAATATGGGCATCTTTCAGCAGATGGGTATAGCGATCGCTAATTTCCCGACGCTGGTCATTCCACTTGTCGAGGTAGGGCAGTTTAACCTGCAATAGAGCCGCTTGCAGCGCATCGAGACGAGAGTTCATGCCGATATATTCGTGGTAATAGCGCTTCGGGCTACCATGTTCGCGCAAAATATGTAATTTTCTGGCAACTTCGGGGTTATTGGTGGTCATCATCCCCCCATCGCCACAGCCACCCAGATTTTTGGTGGGATAAAAGCTAAAACAGCCCACATCCCCGATATTCCCCACCTTTTGTCCGTCAAAGGTCGCCCCCGTTGCCTGAGCGCAGTCTTCGATGACGTAGAGATTGTGCTTTTTGGCGATCGCCATCAGCTTAGTCATATCTACGGCGCGACCAAATAGATGCACAGGCATAATTGCCTTAGTGCGCTCGGTGATCGCCGCTTCGATTAAATCCACATTCATATTGAAGCTATGAGCCTCAATATCGATAAATACTGGCTTTGCCCCCGTCATACTGATCGTTTCTGCACTGGCAAAAAATGTGAATGGTGAAGTAATTACTTCGGCACCCTCCCCAATGTCTAAAGCTCTTAGGGCTAAATACAGAGCATCAGTACCTGAGTTGCAAGCAATACCGTGATTTGAGCCAATATATTGCGCAAATTCAGTCTCAAACTGACTTACAGCTTGTCCGCCAATGTATTGCCCCGATGCCAGTACTTCTAACGCCGCTTTGTTCAGGCGATCGCCAATTTGTTGATATTGCTGCGATACATCAAAGGGAGGAATTTTATTCACGTTGAAACGATTCTAGATTGCCTCAACTATTTTAAACGCTATCATGCAAACCATAACTAACTAACGCAATCCTAAATATAGCTGCCGTCAACTGGATCAGGAAATTAAGCCCAAAAGAGGGTTGCCGCGCTTCGCGCGGCAACCCTCTTTTGGCGCTAATACCAATTTCCAAAAGTGTGGCTACACTTTTGGAAATTAAAACCCAAACCCAGTAAGGGCTTTAAAATCACAAAATGGCATAGCCATTTTGTGATTTGGTATAAACGAATGCTATGCGTCGTTTATTTTGTTTCGTGACGGGCATAGTCATCTTGAAAGCGAATTATGTCGTCTTCTCCCAAATATTCACCATTTTGCACCTCGATCAAGATCAAAGGAATAATTCCGGGATTTTCTAACCGATGAGCCGTACATTTTGGTACATAGGTGGATTGATTGGTACTAATCATCGTTTCTTTGTCTCCACAGGTTACCTTGGCTGTACCTGAAACAACGATCCAATGTTCGCTGCGGTGGTGGTGCATTTGGAGACTGAGACGATGCCCAGATTTAACTTCAATCCGTTTGATTTTGTAACCGCGACCTTCTTCGAGGGTAGTGAAGGATCCCCACGGACGTTCTACAGTAGGTCCATGACCATGCGATTCCCCATTTAGACTTGCTATGCTTGCGATCGCCGAAGAAACTTCTTGTACTGGTGACATAACTGCAATTTAGAAATCTGATTACTTCCTAGAATAACATCAAGCCCCATAATCCTTTTTAAACAGCATTATTTTAATAACTATAACTACAGTCACTTGAATTAGGAAAAATCAAAACCCAAGAATTAATTGGCGGCGCTTCGCGCCGCCAATTAATTCTTGGGTTTTGATTTTTCCTAGTACACTTGGCGACAGCATTGTGCGATCGCTTACTAATTTTGTCTGAAGTATTTATATATACATAGCTAAAGATGGATCTGCGTCTCAATAGTTATTGGAGAATTCCGATCGCGTCGAGAAACGGCAAGCAGTAGCCAGTTATGTTAACTATGTTAGAACGATCTCAAACTCCATGCCTAGAATGGCAGCGCTTCGCGCCGCCATTCTAGGCATGGGGTTTATGACATAACTTCCTTAGCTATAGCGATACGGAATTGGGACAAGATCTTTTTAGGTTAGATTTTAATGGCTGAGGTACTCAATCCGACTAAGCTCTTATTTGACCTACATCGAGGCACTGAAATTGCGGAAACTTTTTCTGGATGCCTAGAGCCAGAGGTAATCGCGCTGCGAGTGACCAATGGGATCGTGGAGCGGTTTGACTGTGCTTTTGCAAGGATTTGGCTACTAGAGCCAGATCGAACTTACCTGAAGCTTGTCGCCTCTTCGGGAATGTATACGCGTACCGATGGGAGATTTGCCAAAGTGCCAATTGGCGCGTACAAGGTGGGAAAAATTGCCCAAAATCGGGTTTCCTTTCTCAGTAACAATTTGGCAGATGAAACTTGGGTAGGCGATCGCCAATGGGCGATCGCCAATAATATTCTGGGATTTGCAGGTTATCCCTTAGAGATCAAGGGTAGAGTCGTAGGCGTTTTGGCAGCCTTTAGCCATCACAAAATGCCACCCGAATTTCTAGAGTTTTTACGAATGCTCTGTACAATTGCGGCGATCGCCATTGACAGTGCCTTTAAACATCAACAGGAAAAGCAGTCATGGCAAGCCCTCGATCGGCACCCTTGGCAGGAGCGCACAGCCCTATCCGATCGCCTAGCCGATATTTTGCATTCCCATCGATTAACGCTGGTGGGCACTGAGCGATCGCTAGATCTCACCCTTGAGTATGTATTTTTACGCACGGCGGAAATTCTGAATAAAATTGGCGGAGCCTATTGCCGCTTAATTTATGCCGATACAGCCATATCTTTAGAAGCGATCGTAGCGACCCCTACCACACAGAATGCAATTCATAATCATCCCCATAATTATCCCCATAATCATCTACAAACATGGCTGAGATCGCTATTTCACGAATTGTTTGTCATCATTTCCAGTCTGGGAGGCACGATCGATATTCATAGCACCGAGTTACAAATTGCGATTACGATTCCCTTTGTCAAAGAAGCTAATCCCCTATCCGAGCGGGAATTGGAAATGATGCAGTTATTAACCCAAGGACTACGCGATCGCGACATCGCCCAACAACTGATCATCAGCGAAAGTACCGTGAAATTTCATATTAATAATATTTTAGCCAAACTCAAGGCAAGAACTCGTTTTCAAGCTCTACATTTAGCTATGGTCAATGGGTGGCTGCAATAGAGTTGTTTTTAGCTTGACGGGACGATCGCAAAAAAACAACAATGGGTTTACTCAAGTTAAATAAGTAGCTGGTTACAATTAAATTTAAAATTCAAAAAGCTGTAGCGCAAGCGCAGCCTGCGCTACAGCTTTTGATTCGGGGTTTTAATTATGCCCAGCTACTTAAAAACTGCCAAATTAACCTAAGCTAAAAGCTAAAAGCTAAGAGCTAAAAGCCCCATAAAACTATGACCAGAACCGAACGCGACTCCATGGGGGAAATGACCCTGCCCGATGATGTTTATTACGGTATTCAAACTGCTAGGGCGATCGATAACTTTAAGATCAGCGGACTTAAGCCCCTTGCTACTTTTGTCGATGCTTGCTTACTCATCAAAAAAGCGACAGCATTAGTTAATGCCGAACTCGGTTGTATCCCTGTCGGTATGGGCATGGCGATCGCGGCGGCGGCGGATGAAATATTAGATGGTCAGTTACGCGATCAATTTGTTGTTGATGTTTATCAAGCAGGCGCTGGCACATCACACCATATGAATATTAATGAAGTCTTAGCCAATCGCGCCCTAGAAATTTTGGGCGATGTTAAGGGCAATTACAATGCTGTCAATCCTAATGATCATGTTAATTACGGACAGTCAACCAATGATGTCATCCCCACGGCGATCAGAATTGGCGCGTTATTATCCCTAGATCGCGTGTTACAGCCTGCCTTAGCAAATCTCAACGAACAGTTACGGATTAAGGCGATCGCTTTTGCCGATATCGTTAAGTCTGGACGCACGCATTTACAGGATGCCGTTCCCGTCAGACTTGGGGACGAATTTCAAGCCTATGCCCAAATCATTAGCGATCACATTCAACGGATTCACCAAGCCGCCAACGATCTCAAAACCTTAGGCTTAGGGGGAAGTGCGTCGGGGACAGGACTAAATACCCATCCCCGCTATTGTGATCGCGTAGCCGAGAAATTAAGTGAAATTACTGGTTTTGAACTTAAGCCCGCCAGTAACCTCATGGCGGCGATGCAGAGCATGGCTCCCTTTGTCAATGTATCGGGCGCGATCCGTAACCTTGCCCAAGACACTTGCAAAATTGCTAACGATTTGCGCTTGATGGATTCGGGACCCAAAACAGGATTGCGAGAAATTCAACTGCCTCCCGTACAGCCAGGATCGTCAATCATGCCAGGGAAATACAATCCTGTAATTGCGGAGATGACAAATATGGTTTGCTATCAAGTAATTGGCTATGACACCGCGATCTCCTTTGCCGCCCAAGCAGGTCAATTGGAATTAAATGTGATGATGCCTCTCATTGCCTACGATCTGATTCAGAGTATTGAGATTTTAGGACAGGCGATCGATACCTTGGCAGCAAAATGCATTCGCGGCATTACGGCTGTCGAAGATCGCTGCCTAGCCTATGCCGAAGGCAGTCTCTCGCTGGTGACGGCTCTAAATACCCATATTGGCTATCTGAATGCTGCGGATGTGGCAAAGGAATCGTTGGCAACGGGCAAGTCTCTGCGTCAAGTGGTTTTAGACAAAGGGCTGATGACAGCGGAGAAGTTAGCTGAAGTTCTCGATCTAGAGCAGATGAGTCGTCCTAACGGTTAACTCCCGCTACCAATTCCCTTAGAAAAACAGTAAAAATCCTATTCCCTTCTCTATGTATGGGGGGCTGAGGTAAAAGAGCTAGGGGATTTTATTTATTGCAGTTTTCATTTTGCCTACGGCAAAATGAAAACTCAAAACCCTTACTAGGATTGTTTTTGGTTTTCAAATGAGTATGCACTCATTTGAAAACCGCAATAGTAATTCATGGAGAAATAGAAGACTATGTTAGCAGTAGCAGTATTGGCGGCGGGTAAAGGAACGCGCATGAAATCGACCTTACCCAAAGTGTTACAACCGCTAGGAGGTAAATCCTTAGTTGAGCGCGTTCTCAATGCCACGGATTCGCTTCAAGCCGATCGCCGCATTGCGATCGTAGGTTATTGCAGCGATCTAGTGCGGGAGGCTCTTGCTTCCTATCCCCATTTGGAGTTTGCCGAACAAGCAGAGCAATTAGGGACTGGACACGCTATTCAACAGTTATTGGAACCCTTGGCAGGTTTTGAAGGGGAGTTAGTCGTGCTGACTGGAGATTCACCATTGATGCGTGCGGAAACAATTCAAGCCCTCATCGATAGCCACCGCCAGCATCAAGCTTCGGCAACCGTACTGACAGCCATCCTTCCCAATCCCACGGGATATGGTAGGGTGTTTTGCGATCGCACCATGCAGATCGAACGCATCATCGAACATCGCGACTGCAATCCCGAACAAATTCTCAATCAGAGAGTGAGTACTGGGGTTTATTGTTTTGATTGGTCGCAATTGGCTCTGGCTCTACCAAAGCTAACGACAAACAATGCTCAAAAGGAATATTATCTCACTGAAGTCTTTGATTATCTCACTTCAGTTTATGCTAGCGATTTGGAAGATCCCGATGAGAGCTTGGGGATTAATGATCGCCTTCAATTAGCCCATGCCTACGCAGTGCTGCAAAAAAGAGCGCGTGATAAATGGATGCGGGCAGGGGTAACGATGCTACTGCCTGAAACCATTACCATCGACGATGAAGTAGAACTCGCTCCCAATGTTACCATCGAACCCCATTCCCATTTACGCGGCAATACCAAAGTTAGTGCTGGTACGACGATTGGACCATCTAGCCTCATCGAAAATAGTATCATTGGGGAAAATTGCTCTGTGCAATTCTCCGTGATTGAAGATAGCCAGATCGCTGACAACTGTAGAATTGGTCCCTTTGCGCGCATTCGTGGTGAATCAATCGTCGGTGAAAAATGCCGCATTGGTAATTTTGTAGAACTTAAAAATGCCAAAGTGGGCAATCGCACTAATGCCGCCCATCTCAGTTATTTAGGAGATGCGACCATCGGTCAACAGGTAAATATTGGCGCGGGCACGATTACCGCTAATTATGACGGCTTTAAAAAGCATCAAACTACAATTGGCGATCGCAGTAAAACTGGTTCTAATTCTGTCCTCGTTGCTCCCATTCAAATCGGCGAAAACGTAAATATCGCCGCAGGGTCGATCATTGTCGAGGATGTTGCCGATAATTCTTTAGCGATCGCGCGATCGCCGCAAGTTACCAAACCTGATTATTACGACCCAGAAGGTCGGAAAAAAATTAAAAACAAGAATTAAAAACAGGAAGAGGTGCAAAGCACCTCTTCCTGTTTTTCGGATGGATTATCCCAATTCACGAAAGTGTGACAACACTTTCGTAAATTAAACACCAAACCCAGTCAGGTTTTGAGATTCCCAAAATGGCAACGCCATTTTGGGAATTGGTATAAAATCCTAAAACCCGTAGCGCACGCTGCGCGTGCGCTACGGGTTGTGATTCTGGGTTTTAATTATGCTCAGCTACTTAAGCACTTTTTCTTCTCTTTTTATTCTCTTTTTCTGCTTTTGTTCGTACATTAACCGATCTCCCTCAGCCAAAAGATCGTCAATCGATTGATGTCGGCTAGGATCGAACGCAACGATGCCAACACTACAAATAATTTGGTAACCACGATTGGATTTTTGATTAAACTCTTCTAGCGATCGCTCCAGTCGCTCCAAAACTAGTTGCGTTTCTTCGCGATCGACATTAGACAATAAGGCAACAAATTCATCCCCTCCCAATCTGCCCACTACATCCGATTCCCGAAAAGATTCTTTTAAAATCATACTAAAATCGATTAAGGCTCGATCTCCCTCTGCATGTCCATAGTGATCGTTGATTTCTTTAAATAAATCCAGATCGAGAAAGAAAAGAGAAGCAGGTTTATTTTCCCGTTTGCATAATTTGAGAGAATATTGAGATAGCGCCACAAAACCGCGCCGATTGGATATTTGGGTTAGCTCGTCAATGGTTGCCAATTGCAATGCCGCCAATTCTTGTACAGCCATCTGTCCGAGATCTCGCAACAAACTTCGATCCTCTTCGTTAAGTATGCGCGGACATCGATCAATCAAGCAGAGTGTACCTAACCTTATACCCTTAGATATAACCAATGGAACTCCTGCATAAAAGCGAATTTTCGGCTCATCAATTACATAGGGATTATCGTAAAATCTATCGTCTAGCAAAGCATCTGCAACTATAAAAATTTCATCCCCTAAAATAGCGTGACCACAAAAGGATATATCGCGAAATTGAGGCATTTGGGAAGGTTCTATGCCTTGAGCCGATTTAAACCATTGGCACTTAAGATCGACCAAACTTATCAATACAATAGGTACACCAAATAATCGCTTTGCTATTCTAGTAATTCGATCAAAACGTTCTTCTGGCTCGGTATCAAGAATATTTAGCGATCGCAATATTTCTATGCGGACATCTTCATTTTCTGGGTATTCAGGTACTTTCATAGATAAATGCTAAAAAATAATAATACGTAAAACAAGATCTTTATGGATGCATGATATCAAAACCAATTCTACTAAGTAGTTCGGCATAATTAAACCCCAAAGCCAGAGGGCGTACTGCCCACTTAGCGGGCGGTACGCTCCTCTAGGTTTTAAGTTTACTTATGCTTAGCTACTTACAGCAATTATCGATCAAACGAACCACAAGAAGATTTTTGAAAGCTTTGCTTCGCAAAGCTTTCAAAAATCTTCTTGGTTTGGGTTTGAGCGCAAAGCGCTGTAAAAGGACTGTTGTCTAAAAAGAGTTAAAAAAGAGCCGTAAGTTTTAATCAGGCAATTGTAGTCTAATATTAAGAATCTAGAATAGCGTACTGCCCACAACACGGGCAGTACACTATTCTAGATTCTTAAATTATGCTGAACTACTTGGACATGGAAAGTAACACAATTACACCTAGCCAGAAAGTGACTACTGACAGTACTGCAATAAAAGTATGGGGTGAAGAAGTCCATACATTACAGTTCTGCCGATCCTTCTGGCAGGTAATTTTGAGTAAACCCAGTAGCCAAATTGAGAGATACACCTTGTGAATCTCTCAATTTTTGTCTGAGCTTTAGGGCAATCACCAATATCAAATTTCATCGGGATTTATTCCAAGTGACTTTAAATAAGCTACTAACTTTTCCTTGTGTTGGCGTTCTTGTTTAGCCATCATCTCAGCATTTACCGCACGTTCTTCAGCATTTACCGCACGCTCTTCAGCAGTCGGATATCGCACGCTATTTCGATCATACCAATAAACCCACTCTCGCTCCCAATTACCACGATTACTAAGTTCACAGCCAATACCTAGATCGATTTCTGGCATCCATACCATTTTTCCACCTTCCTGCAAAAGTGAAACTGATGGAATAAGTTCGTACTTGCCATTTATTAACTTGTAGACTTCTAAAGATTGATGTTTTTTGTAAATCCCTCTTCTTCCACTCAAGGCATTGTAGACAACATAGTAGAGAATTCCTAAATCTTGATATTGCAAGAGTTTGCGATCATATTCGCCATTATACTTTTTAGAGATGACTTCGAGCGCAAGAATTGGTAGTACTTTTTCCTGCCATAGCACATAACTCAATCTTCCCCCTTCATTAGTCAGTCTCTCTACGCCAAGAGCTAAAAAAGCATCGGGAACAATTGCTTTAGATTTTTCAGGTTCCTCAATATTTAGCTCGTAATAGAAACACATATCTACACCCCAAAACCAATCTTGGCGATCGCCCCAAATTGATCGCAGCAAATTTAGGAGAACATTAGGAATATCATTTTGGAGTTCATTATCCACAGGAGTTTCGTCGGAATCTGGTAGGTCTTCCGCAGTAGGTAGATGGCGGTGTTCGTAAGGTATTGTAATCATAACTTTTTGGTATGTTACGTTAGCTCTGTTCTGCCATAAGTATAGCAAAACATAAAAAGTGAATGAATGCGATCGCATTCATTCACTCTCACCCAGTTGTATAGCTGCCGCCAACGGTATCAGGACATAAAACCCCAAAGAGAGTTGCCGCGCGGAGCGCGGCAACTCTCTTTGGGGTTTTGATTTTGTCCTAACAAAACTGGCGGCAGCTATACCAATTTATGAAAGTGTGACAACACTTTTGCGAATTAAACACCAAACCCAGTAAGGTTTTGAGATTCCCAAAATGGCAACGCCATTTTGGGAATTGGTATCAGTAGCTATTTCCAGATATTTTCCCAAAATGGAGTTTCCACAGGCTCGGGCAAACTAGAGATATTCATCTTGCGACGAATATCGAAAAGATTCCAGCCTGTTAAGTTTGCGAGGGTTTGAGCCTCTTTCTCAAACCGTGGACGCAGCGATCGCTGATATGCTTTTCCAGCATCACAGTTTGTCTCACCTTTAAAGGGATATCGCAAAACATAACGACCTTGGAAGAACTCTTGATTCGAGGTTTCCTTAAAGCTCAAATCTTCGGGAAATGTATCGCGGCTATAGCGAATATGTAAACGGGTGATAAAAACCCTGTTGTTATTAGGAGGTACTGGTCGGCGAAACCGCCCCGATGAATTGACAGCATCATTTGGGGAACCCATCCAAAACACCCCTGCCTTGCGAAGTTCTTCGGGAGAGAGCGGTTCGGCAGAGCATGGATCGCAGCTTGACATATCCCATGCATATTCTAAAAAGGCAACCTTGCGTCCTTCCTTATTGTAGGAAGTTTTAAACATGGACTTATAGAATTCTCCAAATTCACTCTTCACATAGGCCGGAATATCGTCACCCGATGGAACTTTGATTGTACGATAATTAGCGACTTCGGCTTGTCCTTTAGGAGAAAGAATATAGACAAGTAAATCTTGATCACCATTGGCATTAAGCATACCCAAGCGAATAGGAAGCATGAATTTTGGAGATTCGTATGCCATCATCAGGGGTCTGAGGGATTGCGAACCTGTTTTACTGAGTTCGGCAATATTCACCTTTGCCACAAAGAACTTCATGTTTTGGCGAATATAGGGCTGAAGTAATTCTTTTGCGCCTTGCGGAATTTTGTAATCATTATCAATCAGCCAAGATTCTAAACCATCGGAATCCTTAGCACTGAGAATGAGAATATCGTATTCGCCAACCGCAAATTTGGCTTCGATCGTAACTTGATAATTATCTGCCCTTGCTTTTGATTCCATCATTGGTGCAGCAGCTCTTGTCGCACCACTAAGAGTTATTTGATCGTAGACTTCATATCTGGCACAGGGATCGGAGTCAAAGTACTCAACCAAACGAGGGGCGCTAAAGGAATCAAGGCGATCAATGATCTTCTGTTCGCCAATGCGTACCTGTTCTTTTTTCAGTAACACGGGGACGGGGACGACAAGGGCAAAGTCTTTAACATCGCCTTGATAGTCATTCGCCATCGTTAAAACGGTGCGCTTACCGTCACGGGCAATTACCACCTGTGAAGCTTTGTTAAAGAGACTAGCATCGGCTTGGGATACATAAAATCCACAGAAAGCAAAAGCCAAGGGTGAATAAGCAAACACCATCACACCAGCAAGGACGGTACTCAATAGTACGCGCATCCACAACAAAAGTCTTTTCATAATCTAACCTTAGTAATTTATGGATTAGAGAGCAAAGCACTATGAGCGCTATGACGCTTAGGTAGCCATTGGAAGCGTGGGGCATTCCATAGCCGATCGCACAAAACGGTGAGCGGCGAAATCAGGAATAATGCATAAAACATGGCATCCGCATTGAAGAAGACATTACGGAAGATAAATGCTAACAGCGCGATCGCCATTGCCCAAATCAGCCTTGCTGTTTTAGCATTAGGAATGGAACGCGGATCGGTAATCATGAATAGGGCAAATAGCAACAAAGATCCACTAGTCAAGCGATGGGCTAGCACATCCCAAGTCCAACCCAGCCAAAAATTCCGTAATCCTTCTAGCAGGGCATAGGAAGCCAAAAACATGAAGCTCGTATCCCAACGTCCTACCTTTTTGAGAACGATCCCGCCAAAACCGAGGAAAACTAAAGCGTAAAGGCTATCTTCACCCCATTGCCCATTAGAGACCCATGCATGGTTATCCCACACAAAGGTGTCTAACAACAGAACGACAACAATGCCAAAGTTCGCAGGATTGAACCAATGTTTGCCATTAGTGCGAAAAATAAACTTACTAGCGATCGCCAAAAATGAAGCACAGATGATCGCCCCATAGCTGTCGGAGCGCAGCAGTAGACTTAAACCCAAGGCGGTAATCGTGGCACTTTTGAGCGATAGCCAGCGGTCGTGATTCTGGGAGGTAGGTGGAAATAGGCTGACCATCGCCATCTGGGTTAACCAGCAAATGCTAAAGGTCAGGGCGATCGCGATCGGCTTCAAAGTCCAATCGCGTGTACTTACCCCTAACAATAAAAAGACGGATAAAAAGAGAATCTGATAATCGCGGGCATCTTTGAAGGGGGGGAGGCCCAAAGCGAACAATGGGGAAAGCGATCGCGGCAAAACCAAAGGCAACTTCCATGACTGCATAGCTTTCTGATTAACCATAAAGTTTGCATCAGTATAAGTGCATCAATTTCAGAAATATAGTCCGTTGCACTTTTTGTAACGATCCATAAACCCAAGAAGAGAGTGAATCCCGCGTAGCGGGATTCACTCTCTTCTTGGGTTTTAGATTGCCTATGCGTCGCGGCCTAATACAAGGCTTCTTTCGGTTTAACGATATTAATCGCTCTCAATCCCGAAATCACACCCGTACCAATGACAGCACCAGACAGGCCGCGCATCGCATTTTCCAGAGGAATAACGGGAATTAACATTTTCCAAATCGGCTCTGGCCAGTTAAAGAGATAATAGGTAAAGGGAACTTGACTGAGATGGGCAAGCCCACAGATCATCCAAGTGCCGCAAAATATGCCGATCCCTACTCTTATCAAATCTTTGCTGCCAATCATGCGGGCAAATAACGTTCGCGTGGGCAAGACAAATAGAAGTATCGATGACCAATCAATAAAGGCTCCCGCGATAAAAGTATCAAGAGGAATACCATTACGAGCGATCGCCAAATAAGCATAAGCCACAAGTTCGCTTACAAATATCCCGACCAATCCCAAATACCAATATTGGCGATTCCTAACCGTAACCATAGCCCCTGCGGCAAAACTAGCGATCGCTGCTCCCCAAATAGCGATCGCAGGTACTCCTGCCGTATAGGGGGCAAGGAATACGCCAATTAAAGTACCAATACCACTAGCTAAGGCTCCCGCCAAAGGACCTAACAACCAGCCAAGTAAAGGATAGATGCTTTGACTTAAAGGAATACCTTTACCAGAACCAAGCACGATCGAAAATGGAATGAATGCTAATACTGTAGCAACGGAAGCAAGAACGATGATGTAAGCGATCGGTGCACCATCGATCGCCGCACTACCGATCATTTTCACTTCGCGCTCCGCGCCTTCAGGAATTTGATTTTCGGTCATGGTGATTTTAATAGCTATTGTGATCGGCTTTGTTTGATTGTTTTAGTTTGATCGTTTTTTGATCGGTTTTGATCATTTGATCGGCTTAAGAATTCTGCGATCATTCTTTTGATCGAGCAATCTCAGCAATCTCATTTTATAGCAAGTATAGCTACAGTCACTTGCCTTAACCCCCAGAACTGAATGGCGGCGCGAAGCGCCGCCATTCAGTTCTGGGGAGTTATATCCTAATCACCATCATCTTCTTGACTTATTTATTGACTTAAATTCTCAAATAAGTTTAAGCTATATCTAGTAGTTATTGCCATTAATTCTTTTTAGTATATCGACTGACTTTTAAAAATAATGAAATTTTTTGTATTTTCTCCTGCTAAGTTTGTGGCGATCGCAGGATTAGTCTCCCTGATGGGTTTGACCGCTTGCACGGAAAATAGTCAAAATAGCCAAAATAATCAGCAACCTTCATCTACGAATGTAGCCCAGACTAACGCTAGTAAGGAACAAACCAAAGACGCTAAACCTGCTCCAACTGAAGTAGCTAAGGCTCCTAGTAATGATATTACGATCGCCTTCGCCACCCGCCGCGACACCAAGGATCTCCAGAGCAAAGTTGATAAGGTTACTGCTATTTTATCGAAAGAACTAGGAACTCCTGTCAAGGGGATCATTGCCGATGAAACTGCATCAGTCGAAGCCCTCCGCGCCAATCGAGCCAATGTTGCCTTTGTCAGTGGACGCGCAGCCCTAAAAGCCGAACAACTATCAGGGGCAAAGATGTATTTAGCCGAAGTTCGTGCTGATTACTCAGGCGGTAAATCCTATAACTCGATCTTTGTCGTACCCGAAAACAGCCCCTTAAAAACCTTAGCAACTCCCCAAGAAACCCTAGAACAGTTGAAAGGAAAGCGTATGGCTTTTACCTCGCGTTCTTCGGGTTCGGGCTTTATTTTCCCCGTGAGCGAATTAGTGGGGTTAAAGTTTGTTGATGGTCCCGATCGCTTAGATAGTTTTTTTGGCAAAGTAACCTATGGTGACGGCTATAGCAGTGCTTTACAGGCTGTCCTGCGCGATCAAGCCGATGTAGGCGTGGTATCGGAATATGCATTGCTTCCCCCTTGGATTACGGCTGAGGAAGGCAAAAAATTGCGCGTACTACATGCAGTTCCCAATGTACCCGCCCATGGCATTGCCATTGACGATAGCGTACCTGCGGATGTCAGGGAAAAGTTGATTAATGCTTTTTTAAAGCTGAATGAAGCGGAGAATAACGAATTATTCCGCAGTCTCTATAACTCTACCAAACTAGTCAAGGTCGATCACGAACAACATTTAGCTACCATGCGTACGGCTATTGCCCGTGCAGGACTCAAACCTTAATCAATTTTATAAATTGCGCCAACGATCAATAACGATCAATCAATAACGATCGATTAAGTACCTCAGCATAATTAAAATCCAGATCTAAAACCTGCGGCGCACGCGCAGCGTGCGCCGCAGGTTTTAGGGCTTTATATTTAATTAGGCCTACTTACTTAGAATTTTCAATTAGGATTTTCAATTAGGATTTGAAAAATATGGAATCTTTATCAGTCAATAACGCCCCTGCGATCGCTTGTCACAATCTGCGCACGGCTTATCAAGCTAATTTAAAGCGTCCAATCTTAAATGGAATCGATTTACAAATTAACCAAGGCGAGTTTGTCGCCCTACTAGGCTTAAACGGCGCAGGAAAATCCACACTGCTGCGATCGCTAGTGGGCTTAATCCCTGTAAATCAAGGGGAAATTCAAGTATTTGGCACGAAGGTGGAACCCCAAAACATTGGCGAGATCCGTAAGAATGTGGGGTTTCTCTTTCAGGGTGGGGGCTTAGTCGATCAGCTTTCCTCCCTAGATAATGTTTTGTGTGGTTGTCTGGGAGAGCTTAACACTTGGCAGAGTTTATGGGGATTTCCTCAACGCGATCGCCGAGTTGCCATGCAGCTATTACAAAAGCTTGGGCTACAGGAGCAGACCTACCAAAAAGCCAGACAGTTAAGTGGCGGACAGCGCCAGCGTGTGGCGATCGCACGTACCTTGATCCAATCGCCGCAGATTTTGCTGGCTGATGAGCCGACGACAGGTTTGGATATCGTCGGCATCAATCAAGTAATGGAAGCCCTTGCTTCCATGCATCGCAAAGGATTGACGGTTGTAGTCGTACTGCATGATCTCGCCCTAGCCGCTCAATATGCCCAACGGGCGATCGTCCTTGAAGCAGGGCAAGTCATGTATGATGGGGATTGTCAAAATATGGAAAAGCAGTTTGCCAAACTGCAAAATCTTTCCCCAGTCCAGTCTGCTAGCGCTGCATGATGAAATTTATTGATCGGATTCGTCCCCATACTTCTAGCTACAATATCTGGGCTATTAGGGTTTTAGTAATTGTCGGTCTAGGTTGGGCTTATATCTGGTCACTAAGGGGATTAAAAGTCGATCTCAAATTACTGCAAACGAGTTGGCCCTACATGACAGATTTTCTGTCCCGTCTTTGGCCGCCCGATTTGAGTATTTTAGATGTTGCGATCAATGCTTTGATTGAAACTGTGCAAATGTCACTGTGGGGAACGACGATTGGCGCAATTCTTTCTATACCGATCGCTTTGCTATCCGCCCGCAATCTTTCGCCCCTATGGTTACGTTGGCTAGCTAATTTTTTGCAAAATGCGGTGCGTTCGGTTCCGTCCATTATTTTAGGCTTGTTTTTTGTGGCGGCGACGGGTTTGGGTGCGCCAGCGGGAACCTTAGCGCTAGGGATTTACACGATCGGCTATCTTGCTAAGTTCTATCAAGAGGCGATCGAATCCGTCGATAAGCGATCGCTCGAAGCTTTAAGAGTCGGTCGCGCCTCTTGGTGGCAGATCGCTCAGTATGGGGTCATGCCGCAGGTTTTACCCCTATGCCTTGGCTATACCCTCTATATGTTTGAGTACAATATTCGCGCCGCTTCCGTTTTAGGAGTAGTTGGGGCTGGGGGAATTGGCTTTGAATTGGTCAGTTATATTCGTGGGTTTGAATATAACAAGGCGACAACGATGATGATCGTTTTATTGGCGGTTGTTACGGCGATCGATACCCTCAGCAGTCAATTGCGGAACAAGTTTAAATCTGAATAAAATCCTGATGCTGATATGCGATGATTTATAGCGTTATCGAACTCCAAACCGAGGTTGTCCTATGCCTAAAGCGATCGCTCAAGCAGACACTTTCCTGAAAAAAAAGCTGCTGGGATCAACGGATTTAGCCGATTCCGAGAAGATTTTTATTAAAAAAGATCAGGCTTTTTATGTCACAGAATATAGCCCCGATCGCAACCAACATCTTTTAATGACGCTGGCATCTCCCTTCACCGCCAAGGACGGTAAAACCCAGATCCAGAAGGTCTATGCCTATGAGCCCCATATCAAAATCGAAGGACAGGATCTCAATCAGCTAATTAAACTACCAGTCAAATATTGCTCGCAGTTGGATAACGATGAAGCTATCTTTGGTCCTGGTTGGCGGCAATGTAATACCACCAGCAATACTATGCTTGCGGACTATTTATTAGGCGGAGAGTTAACCAAAAAGGCTCAATCAGGAAATTACAGTGTGGTAGAACCTGAGTCCGTATATATGCGGATTGTGGGCAAGTATGGCGATACCACCGATCATGACGCGCAAACATGGGCTTTAAAAGAACTTGGTATTGATTCTTACTTCAGTTACTCTCTCTCGGCTAAAGATTTATTACTGTCACTTAAAGCGAATATTCCTGTAGTGGTGGGATTTGCCTATAAAGGAAGCGGACATATTTGTATAGTAGTGGGGCATGATCCGACGAATAAAGTTTGGCTGATCCACGATCCTTACGGTACTCGTCATGGTGCTAGCGATAGCTACGATGTTGGCGTTGGTGGAGCCTATGATGCCTATAGCTACGATGTAATGCAACAAATTTTCTGGGATAGTGGCGGTGAGTCTGGCTGGGGAAGAATTGTTACCAGTGTCAAGGGCAAGCCAACTGGTTTACCATCGGGACTCTAGGAAAAGGCGACGCAATGCGTCGCCTTTTCCTATATTTAATACCAAATTACAAAATGGCGTAGCCATTTTGTAATTTTAAAAC